>NZ_JAHWCO010000372.1:0-5668 GCF_020054415.1 Candidatus Symbiopectobacterium sp.
GCCCAGTGAAACGACGGATCCTCGCAACGTAAAATCATGCAGTTAGGCCTCATGAGAAAAGTGTACACCTGAGATGACAAGCATTTTCAACCAAAACTGGCATGGAAAAACAGCATGATTACCTATTATTCAACAAAGCCCCGTAGGCGCGGTAGTTGTTGGTGGCGATCAGGAACGTCATCTTGGGATCGATGGGTTTACCCTAGTAGGTCAAATTAACGATGCGCTCGGCGTTGGGATTACGCGGCGCGCACTCCCCGTCGTAACGTGCAGGTTGTGCCACATCGATCTGGTAATTGACACCGTCAATCACATCAAAGTTATAGGTGCGGAAACCGTCCCAGTTAATCAGGGATTGTGGTGACTTGCTGTGAACATCGATTTGATTAAACTGGCCCGCAGAGCACTCCAGCCACTCTTTCACCTGCTGCCCGTTCACTTTCACTACCACCAGCGTATTGGGGTAGAGATAGAGATCGGAGGCGTTACGGAACGTCAGCTCACCCTTTTCCACTTCCACATAGCTATTCGGATCGTTCTTTCTGCCGCCCGCTTTAAACGGTGCGGCGGCGGAAAGCACCGGAATATCTGCCAGATCGGGGTCGCACTGAATAAAGTGCTGCACATAAGCGCGCTGCGCGTTATTGACGATCTGCACGGTGGGGTCATCCTGAACCAGTGACAGATAGCTGTACATGTTGTCAGCGGCTTTACCGATGGGTTTGCCGACAAAGGTGCGCGTTTGCTGATGCGCGTCGGACAGCACGTTCACCAATTCTTTATCCGCGTCGGCACGCTATTGTTTTTGCGCCTTGTCGAAAATAGGGCGCGCTTGAGCTTTCCCCTGCGTCACCTGCCATTGGCCACTGTCATTGTTGACCACTAAATCAACAATACCCAGATGATCGCCCCATTGGCCGGGCATCACGGCGGGAATACCGTCCAAGGTGCCCTGCGCAATATCACTGCCGGGAATAGCGGCAAAATCTTTGCTGGGGAACACGGCGTGAGCATTGCCGAACAGAATGGCATTGATGCCCGGTATCTGGCTCAGGTAGTACACTGAGTTCTCTGCCATGGCCTTGTACGGCTCGCCAGAAAGGCCGGAGTGGGGGATTGCAACCACAATATCCGCACCTTTCTGCCGCATTTCGGGCACCCACTTCTTCGCGGTTTCGGTTATGTCGGCCACTGTCACTTTGCCGCTCAGGTTGACCTTATCCCACACCATGATTTGCGGCGGTACAAAACCGATATAACCGATGCGTAAAGTATGAGTCTTACCATCGCGATCCTTTACCGGTGTGTCCTTGATTAGATAAGGCGTGAAAAGCGGTTTGCCGATTTTCGCATCGAGCACGTTGGCGTTTACGTAAGGGAAAGCAGCACCGGACAGCGCTTTGTGCAGATAATCCAAACCGTAGTTGAATTCATGGTTGCCGATGTTGCCGACCGCATAGTCGAGCCGGTTCATGGCGAGATAAACCGGATGCACCTCCCCCTGTTGCAGCCCCTTGGCAGCCATGTAATCGCCCAGTGTGCTGCCCTGGATCAAGTCGCCGTTATCCACAAGAACGCTGTTAGTGGCCTCCTGACGCGCGCCGTGAATCAAGCTGGCGGTGCGTACCAGACCGAATTTATCGGTGGGGGTATCTTTGTAATAATCAAAATCCATCATATTGCTGTGCAGATCGGTGGTTTCCAAAATGCGCAGATCGACGGTGGCAGCGTACAGTGTGGTGGTAACAAACAGGGCCACTAAACCTGGCGCGAGCGCGTGCTTCATATAGCCTGACTCCTTCATGTTGGCGTTGCACTTGGATTTGATACTCATAAAGTATCCTACCAAAGGAAGTAAATTGGCATAGAATCATGACAGGTCAGTGGCGCATCTCACTCTTTTGACAAAGAATAGGTCCGTTACTGCGTTGTGTTGTGTACACAGTGGGCACCAGAAAGACGAGGTTCATTATGTTGGAACAAATTTGCCAGTTGGCGCGTGACGCCGGTGCCGCCATCATGCAGGTGTATGATGGCGAACGCCCTGTCGATATCGCGCATAAAAAAGATGCGTCTCCTGTGACCGCAGCGGATTTTGCGGCGCATCACACCATCAAGCAGGGATTGGCGCAGATGTTTGCCGATATTCCCCTGTTGTCGGAAGAAGATCCGCCAGCCTGGGAGGTCCGCAAGCATTGGCAGCGCTACTGGCTGGTAGACCCGCTGGATGGCACCAAAGAGTTTCTTAACCGTAACGGCGAGTTCACCGTGAATATCGCGCTGATTGAAAATGGCGCGCCGGTGCTAGGCGTAGTGTATGTGCCGGTTACCGGAGTCATGTATGCGGCATCGGGGGGAAAAGCGTGGAAAGAGGTGGAAGGCGTGCGCCGTTTGATCAGTGTTAACCATGCGCACCCGCCGCTGGTGGTAGTGAGCCGCTCTCATCTGGACGCAGAGTTAAAAGACTATTTGCTTCAGCTTGGTGAACACCAGACGTTTGCGATTGGATCTTCGCTCAAATTTTGTCTGGTGGCGGAAGGCAAAGCACAACTGTATCCGCGTTTCGGGCCGACTAACGTGTGGGACACCGCCGCCGGGCACGCTGTCGCTGCGGCTGCCGGTGCACAGGTACATGACTGGCAGGGAAAAACCCTTAATTATGTGCCGCGTGAATCCTTTCTCAATCCAGGGTTTCGCGTGTCGTTGTTTTGATGTGCGTAGCGGTATGAGCGAGGCAGGCGTGGTGAGACGATCGTTCACGCCTGTTCTCTCTGCCGAGCGTTATTCTTTCAACAACTGTGGCAGCAGGTTCATTACTTGCTGCACGTCTTGCGCACTGAGCGCCCCGTCTTTGACATAGCGCACCTAGCCGCGCTTATCCAGAACCACGATCGCTGAACTTTTCTGCTCTAACTGCTAGGCTTTGCGGACGTTGCCGTTACTGTCGACGATAACCTGCGACCAGGGAAAGGTTTTTTTACTCTCTTCAAGACTGCTACGAACAAACGGGCCAGTGCAGATGATGGCGTCGTAGGTATTGACGATTGTCGTCGTTTGGTAATATTCACGCGCTAGATTAGAGGCCTTGATGGCACTTATCAGCGGATCGTTCATCTCTTTGGCCGATGTCCTACCTGCAATGTGCTGGATGACGCGTACCTTTCCCACGAGCTGTGCGCTGTTCCAGTTCTGGTAGCTAACCTGTTGGTTTTGATACATCAGTTCCCCTTTATCGGCAATGCCAGTGGTGTGAAAGGTACTGTTGAGCGTAAGGTTGTGCGCCATGCAGGGCAGCGCCAACAGGGTACACAAGCTAAGCAGGGCTATTCGCAGACGCAGCGTCGAGGTGTGGCAGGCAATCATAACGTGTCCTCTGGTAGAAAGCGGCGAAGGTTACGCGAAACCGTTGCTTAAACGTAGAGGAAGATATCTGGTCTGTCCTGTCTGAAATGTGATCTATATTCACAATTTTTGTTACGTAAAGGTAAAAATAAAACTATACTGAACGATAACGGAACTATCTTATAACAGTCTGAAAACCCAGTGAATTATGCTGTTTTTTTGTGTGGAACTAAATGCCATCTGGCGACACTAATAGTTAGGCGTTCTTTTAACGCATGATTTTATACCCCAGCTTGGGGCCGAAGAGAAAAATGAAAACGGGAGGAGAGATACAATGCGGATCTTCGAACGTTACAACCCGTTAAAAGTTGCGAAGTACGTGAAAACGCTGTTTCGTGGCCGGTTGTATATCAGAGGCATCGGTGCTTTCGAGTTTGATTACGGCAAAATATTACTGCCGAAAACCCAAGACAAACGGCATTTGCTGGTGATGTCTGAGGTGAACCGTCAGGTGATGCGGCTGCAAGCCGACATGGGCTAACGGTTTGAGAGGAATGCTGCTGCAGCCAGTGATGGGCAGCAGCAACGGGCCAGCGGTTCAGGCTGGCGCAGGTTGAAGACTAGCTTTTAGGTTCTGCCGCAGGTTCTGCATCGGCAATTGCCGCAGACGCTACGTTCTTCTCTTCAAGACGAGTGACCAGCAACTGGTCAATCTTGTAGCTGTCGATATCCACCACTTCAAATTTGTGGCCTGCAAAACAGACAGAATCGGTACGTTTCGGTATCTTGCGCAGCGTATACATCATAAAGCCGCCGATGGTTTCGTAATTGTCAGAATGGGGAAAATCGTCGATATCCAGCGCACGCATCACGTCTTCAATCGGCGTGCCGCCATCAATGAGCCACGATTTTTCATCACGCGCTACAATCTGTTCTTCCATGCCCTGACCAACCATATCGCCCATCAGCGTGGTCATCACATCGTTCAGGGTGATAATGCCGACCACCAGTGCATATTCGTTCAGGATCACCGCGAAATCTTCGCCCGCAGCTTTAAAGCTTTCCAGCACTTCCGACAGTGTCAGCGTATCGGGCACGATCAGCGCGGTGCGGATTTGAATACCGCCGTTGGGCGCCAGGCTCTGGTTGCCCAGCACACGGTTGAGCAGATCCTTGGAGTCAACATAACCGACGACCTGGTCGATATTGCCGTTGCACACCAGAAATTTGGAGTGTGGTTGTTGGGCAATCTTCTCTTTTATTTGCGCTTCGTCTTCGTGCAGATCGAAAAAGACCACGCTTTCCCGCGGTGTCATCGACGAGGGCACCGTGCGAGATTCCAGCTCAAAGACGTTTTCAATCAATTCATGCTCTTGCTTACGTAGCACGCCCGCCAGCGCCCCAGCTTCCACCACTGCGTAAATGTCATCGGAGGTGATGTAGTCGTTGCGTACCATAGGCAGTTTGAGCAAACGAAAGATCACATTCGACAGTCCGTTAAAAAACCACACTAACGGACGGAAAAAGAACGGTCAGAAGCGCATGGGATTGATAATCCGGATAGCAACGGCTTCCGGTGTCGTCATGCCAATGCGTTTCTGCGTTAAGTCGCCTAACAGAATAAACAGACTGGTTACCAGCACAAAGGAACAGGCAAAACTGACGGAATCGGCCATTTCTGGCGTCATAAAGCGTTGGAAAAAAACGGTGAAATAGGGAGAGAACGCTTGGTCGCCTATGATACCGGCCAGAATGGCCACGGCGTTAATACCGATTTGAATAACGGTAAAAAAGATACAGGGAGTTTCTTGGAGCTTTAATACCATGGCGGCGTTGAGATTATCCTCATCGGCCATCTGTTTAAGTTTTATTTTGCGTGAAGCGGCCAGTGATATCTCGGACAACGAGAAAAACGCACTGAGTGCGATCAGAAGAACTATCAGTAATAAACTGTTTAACATATGTTTTCCGGCCGCCGTGGCCAGATCCTCAGGAAGGTCATGAATGCATGAATAGTAATAATCACATTAGATGACAGAATGAATAACGCCGCCGTAACGGCCGTAACGGATGTCAGGCTGCGCAAGCATTATAACGGTGTTGATGGGCCATTTGGCAAGCATGGTGTAAAATACGAGCAATTTATCAGGCGTTGGGGTCGTGTATTCAATATGTTGATTGCAGCGTGAAATGTCCGGTTTTTGATGTGGAATACAGTGGCTAAAGTTGATGTAAGATGCCCGTTTTGTGAACAGACATCTCCTGTGAAAAAACACGGTTATGGCAAAAGTGGCCATCAGCGTTACCGTCGTCAGTCATGCAAACA
>NZ_JAHWCO010000617.1:0-3856 GCF_020054415.1 Candidatus Symbiopectobacterium sp.
ACTCATCAGGGAAAAACGTGCTGCGGGCGTACGCCGATGGCCACTTTACTCGATGGAAAACGGATCTGGGCAGAAAAGAATCTGAACCAGATGTAATCTGACAGACACCTGTATAAATAATCGGTAACTGTCAGATCAGGTCTGAGCTAGCACAGATAAGGCCAGTGCTGAACAGGCTTACCGACTCTACCCTAATCTGGCACAAAGCCAGCGCGGGGTGGCGATTACCTTAACGCTTCCCTCCGCCAATATGCTGAAAGCCGGGCAGACACCGTTGCTGTATCATGGGTTGGAAGTAGGCAGTGTACAAAAACTGGTGCTGGACCCCAGCAACGGTAATGTCAGCGGACAGTTGATTATCGATCCCTCTGTCGTGCCGCTGATGCGTGAAGGCACGCGCATTGAGCTGACCAAGCCACGGCTGACCTTGAGCGATCTTAACCTCTCCTGCCTGCTCACCGGCCCAACGCTGACATTGATTCCCGGCGACGGGGAGCAGCGTCAGACATTCCCACTGATTGATGGTACGCAGGCATTACGTCCCGATACACTGACCGTTCAGTTGTCTGTCGCGCAAAGCTATGGCATTGATGTCGGCCAACCTGTTATGCTGCATGGTGTACAAATCGGGCAGATCATTCAGCGCACGTTGACCGAAAAAGGCGTTACCTTCGATGTCACCATTGAACCCGAATATCGCACTCTGCTGCACAAAGACAGCACCTTTATTGTCAACAGCAGGTTGAACGTCAAGCTGGGGTTGGAGGGCGTACAAATGACCGGTGCCAGCCCGCAGGAGTGGCTCAGCGGCGGTGTGATGGTGTTACCCGGTACGCAAGGTGAGCCATCAGCTCGCTATACCTTGTTTAGCGATCAGGATAATACACAGGATGGCATCAAAGTCAACACGCCAAGCCCAACCTTAACGCTGGTTACCGAGAGCCTGCAAGACATCCAGGAAGGCTCTGTTGTGCTATACCGCAAGTTTCAGGTCGGTGAAATTATGCGTATTCTTCCCGGTGCAGAAACCTTCGAAGTCCAGGTTTACCTGCATCCGGAATACCGCAAACTGCTGACCGAACGCAGCGTGTTTTGGGCCGAGGGTGGTGCCCGCGTGCAGCTGAGCACCTCCGGGCTAACGGTTGAGGCCGCGCCCCTCAACCGGGCGATCAAAGGTGCCATTAGCTTCGATAATCTCGAAGGGGCACCCGAAACCAAAGGCGGAAAGCGGCTGCTGTATCACACTGAAACCGCTGCACGTGCGACCGGGAGTCGAATCGAATTGCGGACTTATGACGCCAGTTCTCTCTCCGCTGGTATGCCGATTCGTTACCTTGGTATTTAGATCGGTCGGTTGGATTTTCTGAAATTGGCAGCGCAGCGCAACGATGTCTTGGCGCAAGCGGTGCTCTACCCTTAGTACGTCAACGCCTTTGCCCGCGCCGGCACGCGCTTTTCAGTGGTAAAGCCACAGATCTCAGCAGCAGGCGTCGATCATCTGGAAACCTTGCTCCAGCCCTATATTAACGTCGAGACAGGCAATGGTGCGCAACAGCGTCAATTCGAATTGCAACAGGCGACCATTTCTGATTCCCGTTATCAGGATGGGCTGAATATCGTGGTTGATGCGCCGGAAGCCGGTGCGTTGCAAGTGGGAACAGCGGTGCTGTTTCGCGGCGTTGAAGAGGGAACCGTTACTGGGCTGTCTCTGGGGCCGCTGTCCGACAGGGTGATGGTGGCACTGCGTATCAGCAAGCGACACCAGAATCTGGCACGCAGCAACTCGGTATTTTGGCTGGCATCCGGCTACAACCTGGAGTTTGGCTTGGGCAGTGGTTTACTGAAAACGTGCACCTTCCAACAGTTTATTCGCGGTGGTATCGCCTTCGCCACCCCGCCCGCGATTCCTTTAGCGCCGATTTCCACACCCGGTAAGCATTTTCTGTTATTGGGTCAAGAACCCAAAGAGTGGCGTGAATGGGGCACCGCCATTCCTGAATAGCCTGCGTTGATCCTGCCGTCGCGTGATGAGCGACGGCAGCCGCGCACCGTGTTACACTATCAGAATATTACCCGCACTTTTCTGATATTGTAACGAGATATTACCACCGTGATGAAACCCCTCTCTCCTTCTTTGCCCTCCGCGTTTCTCGAGGCGATTCAAGACATCATGCCTGCGCATTTGTCTCTGGATGAATTCATTGCTGCCTGCCAACGCCCGTTAAGACGCAGTCTGCGCGTGAATACGTTGAAGATTAGCGTGGATGATTTTTTGACACTGGCCGCGGATTGGGGCTGGCAACTAGCGCCAATCCCCTGGTGTAAAGAAGGATTTTGGGTGATCAAACCAGATGAAACGCAACTGCGATTGGGTAACACGGTTGGCCATTTGAGCGGCCTGTTTTATTTGCAGGAATCCAGCTCAATGCTACCAGTCAGCGCATTGTTTTACACGCAGGAAAGCGCGTTATTGTCACGTGAGACAACCCCATCGCCATTGGTGCTGGACGTGGCCGCTGCGCCGGGTTCGAAAACCACACAAATTGCCGCGCGTTTGGGCAACAACGGCGGGATCGTCGCTAACGAGTATTCGGCCAGCCGAGTCAAGGTGCTGCATGCCAATATCAGCCGCTGCGGCGTACACAATAGCGCGCTAACACACTTCGATGGCCGTGTGTTTGGTGCTGCCCTGCCTAAAACGTTCGACGCCATTCTGCTTGATGCTCCGTGTTCCTGCGAAGGGGTAGTACGCAAAGACCCGGATGCGATGCGCCACTGGTCACCGGAAAGTATGGCGGAACTGGCGCAGACCCAGAAGGAACTGATCGTCAGCGCGTTTCATGCGTTAAAGCCTGGCGGTGTGCTGATTTACTCAACCTGTACGCTCAACGCACAGGAAAATCAGCAGGTGTGTCAGCATCTGCTCGATGCATTCCCTCAGGCCTGTGCCATTGACGCGTTAGATGACCTCTTTCCCGGCGCAGAAGATGCGTTGACTGAAGAGGGATATCTCCACGTGTTCCCGCAACTTTATGACAGTGAAGGTTTCTTTGTCGCGCGGCTGCGCAAAACTGCGACCATTACCCCGTTACCCGCACCGCGTTTTAACGTGGGTAAGTTTCCCTTCACGCCTTTAACCAGCAAAGACAAACACGCGGTGACGCTTTCGGCCAATCAGGCGGGACTAGTCTGGGACCCAGAGCAACAACAACTCTGGCTGCGTGACAATGAAATTTGGCTTTTTCCCACCGCACTCAACGCACTGTTTGGTAAAATACGCTTCTCGCGCATTGGTCTCAAACTGGCGGAACGCTATGCCAAAGGTTTTCGCTGGCAACATGAGGCCATCGTTGCGCTGGCGGATGCACAGGCACCGCACGCTTACGCTCTCAGCGACACGCTTGCTTGTGAGTGGTATCAGGGGCGTGACAGTTATCCTGACGAGATCCCCACCAGCGATGAGATGGTACTTACCTATCAGCACACGCCTATCGGATTAACCAAACGTATCGGCAGCCGTATAAAAAACAACCTTCCGCGCGAACTGGTGCGTGATGGTGCCTGCACGCAGCACGTTAAACAGAGTTAGTTTAACGCCCAGTGCCTCATTTTCATCTACACTCTCGCTAGGGCTACTGCCACTGACTGGGAGCGTAAACACCTATGTACGCACTGGTTGTCTTTATCTGTTATCTCGGCTACGGCTGCGAAAATATGTCGTGTATTCAATATGTTGATTGCAGTGTGAAATGTCCGGTTTTGGATGTGGAATACAGTGGCTAAAGTTGATGTAAGATGCCCGTTTTGTGAACAGACATCTCCTGTGAAAAAACACGGTTATGGCAAAAGTGGCCAT
>NZ_JAHWCO010000169.1:0-1061 GCF_020054415.1 Candidatus Symbiopectobacterium sp.
CTTCAGGCGCTGGAGACGTTCGGTGGGACACGGGATCACAGCTATCCGCAGATAAGACGGAGCTGGCAGTCAAACTGGGGCAACCTGTCGACATTCTTCTCGTACCCGCAGGAACTTCGCAAGGTAATCTACACGACGAACGCTATAGAATCACTGAACAGCGTGATCCGGCATGCAATCTGCGTATTCGCATGCAATCGATCATCGATTCGCATCTAAGGTCGATCACGTTTTCGCATCGTATCGATCATCCGGGAACCTAACTTTTTTATCGTGTTAGCGTGTTTCTTCTGCGCTTTCCACTACCGGGCTATTCTTCCTTAATGATTCTCCCTTAAGCTCCATTCTGTGGGCGTTGTGGATCACCCGATCCAGGAAGGCATCGGCCGCCGTAGGGTTTTCCATCTCCCCGTACCATTGCTCCACCGGCAACTGGCTGATCAGGATCGTACTGGTTTACCCATATCGGTCTTCCGTTATTTCCAGCAAGTCATTGCATTACCGCGTGGTGATAACTTCAAGTCCGAGGTCTTCCAAGATAAGAAGCTCTATTTTTTTAAGCTGTTTCAGTTGATTAAGCCAGCTGCCGTCCAGTCGCCCCTGCTCAAGCTGATCCAGCAGCCGAACCATACGCCAGTATTGGACGCTTCTCTTTTGGCGGCACGCCTGCTCGCCCAGCGCACAACCTACCTAGCTTTTGCCGCTGCCAGTTGGCCCTGTTCTCAGGATATTCTTGCTGTGGGTAATGTAATGCCCGTTCAGAAGCTCGCGCATCTGTTCGGCCTTTAACCCTCGGGATACCGGATAGCAAAGACCCTCAGGGGTTGCATCGTGGCGCAACCGCGCCTGCTTTCTCATCCGACCAACACGGCTGTTTTCACGATGCAATAGTTCTTCTTCGACAAGTAGCCCCAGGCGTTCTGCGAAACCCAGCTCATTGTATGTACCAGGTGCCTCACGCTGGCGTATCACGCCATCGGCCATTGCTGTCTGCTTGAGCGCTCTGAGTTTGGTTAGCAGGTCATCTGTCATAACGACTCCTTTTTCAGTGGTAATATTTC
>NZ_JAHWCO010000341.1:0-1914 GCF_020054415.1 Candidatus Symbiopectobacterium sp.
CAGGTAGATCTGGACAACTGGTTGTGGCATTACAATAATGAGCGAACTCATCAGGGAAAAACGTGCTGCGGGCGTACGCCGATGGCCACTTTACTCGATGGAAAACGGATCTGGGCAGAAAAGAATCTGAACCAGATGTAATCTGACAGATACCTGTATAAATAATCGGTAACTGTCAGATCAGGTCTGAGCTAGTACAAATTATGGTCAATCGTTCTGCGAATGTTGCCTGTCGTGATACATTTTGTGGTAACACCATAGTGATAATAACTCGCATTTATTGGCACGATTATTTGTTAACACGCTTTTTTGTTAACACCAGGGTGGTTAGCAAAACGCGCTCTCATCAAGTTGCAGGATTCAAGAGAAGGCTCTCATGCCAAACAACATCCGTATTGAAGAAGACCTGTTAGGTACCCGTGAAGTTCCCGCCGCTGCCTACTATGGCATTCATACCCTGCGGGCAATTGAAAATTTTTACATCAGCAACCACAAAATCAGCGATATCCCCGAATTCGTGCGTGGCATGGTGATGGTCAAAAAAGCCGCTGCCCTAGCAAACCGCGAGCTGAAAACCATTCCCCGCCCAATTGCCGATACTATTATCCGTGCCTGCGATGAAGTGTTAAACAATGGCAAATGCATGGATCAGTTCCCGGTTGATGTCTATCAGGGCGGCGCGGGCACCTCGATGAACATGAACACCAACGAAGTGCTGGCTAATATTGGCCTGGAACTGATGGGCCATAACAAAGGTGAATACCAGTATCTCAACCCTAATGATCATCTGAACAAGTGTCAGTCCACCAACGATGCCCTACCCCACCGGCTTTCGTATTGCGGTGTACAGCGCCATCCTGACGCTGGTAGAGGCTATCACCCAGTTGGCTGATGGCTTCGAGCGCAAGGCCAAAGCATTCGAAACAATTCTGAAGATGGGGCTTACCCAGTTGCAGGATGCGGTGCCAATGACGTTGGGTCAGGAATTCCACGCTTTCTCTGTGCTGCTTAACGAAGAGAACAAAAACCTGCTGCGCACCGGCGAGTTGCTGCTGGAAGTGAATCTGGGCGCGACGGCCATCGGCACGCGGTTAAACACACCGGACGGTTACCAGCAGTTGGCGGTACAACGTTTGGCTGAAGTGAGCGGACTGCCGTGCGTGCCGGCCGAGGATTTGATCGAAGCCACCTCCGACTGCGGCGCTTACATGATAGTACACGGTGCGCTAAAACGTCTGGCGGTGAAGATATCGAAAATCTGTAACGACCTTCGCCTGCTCTCTTCCGGCCCGCGCGCTGGCCTCAATGAAATCAACCTGCCGGAATTACAGGCAGGCTCTTCTATCATGCCAGCCAAGGTCAATCCGGTGGTACCGGAAGTGGTCAATCAGGTGTGCTTCAAGGTGATCGGCAACGACACCTGCGTCACTATGGCCTCTGAAGCGGGTCAGTTGCAGCTCGACGTGATGGAACCGGTTATCGGTCAGGCGATGTTTGAATCTATCCATATTCTTACCAACGCCTGCCACAACCTGTTGGAAAAATGCGTTAACGGCATCACCGCCAACAAAGCGGTATGCGAAGCCTACGTGTTCAACTCCATCGGCATTGTTACCTATCTCAACCCGTTTATTGGCCACCACAATGGCGACATTGTCGGCAAAATTTGCGCCGAAACCGGCAAGAGCGTGCGTGAAGTGGTTCTGGAGCGCGGTCTGCTGACCGAAAGCGAACTGGATGATATTTTCTCAGTACAAAACCTTATGCACCCAGCCGGCTTTGTTGAATAAATCAGAACTTGTAACGACTGCGCCCCATACGGGTCGATTGTTACGTGATGCGAATACTGTTCGGCATTCCTAATAGCGTGATCCGGTTAAGCGCTTTGACCATGGCCATGGCTTCACCCACCTG
>NZ_JAHWCO010000366.1:0-2012 GCF_020054415.1 Candidatus Symbiopectobacterium sp.
CGGCGGCGGGTTGCCCGCAAATTCCAGCCAGACATCATCATTCACTTCAATCGCATCCTCCGGGAAGCTCCCTGTGTCAATATACGACTGCTTCAATTCCGCCGGGCAGAATGTGTTTTCCTTCGCACTGTAGTAGTACATCTTCTCTCCCTCAGAAACCAATGGCTAGAACGACAGTTTCAAGTTCGTAATCCAATGTCACCCTGACTGTCGCGTTATCGACCAGATGTGCTGACTGAGACAGGTTATCCCCCCCAATAGGGCACCGCAGCGCCAACATGGCCGATACAGAACAATCCGGCATTGGGAAATTTCATGGGAAGCGGGAAATCGAATGTCCCGTTCCCTTTGTCTTTTCCGTATCTCGCCCACTGGATAATCAACACCGTGTCCCCGCATTTCCACCATCCTTTAACCTCGCGCTTCGCCGTATTGGGTTTGCTGTAGGCCCCTTTGGGCTGGAAGGTATTCCTCAGGTAAGCGTCCAGCCATTGATTGCCCCACATGCTACCGTAGATATTGCCGTCATGGGCTATCCTTGCAGCTCCGGCATACACGGAAGAAGGTGCACGAAAACCGCCATCTTTATGAAAAATATAATCGCCGCCGTCATTTCCGTTGTTTAGCAGAACGCCATCACCGCCCTTGTCTTTGTAGAGCCACATGCGAACGCTACCATACTGATTATGAAAACCTAGATGCTTTCGGTTATCCCCCTTCAGTGAGAGTTGACCACCCTGTGAAATAATGTCGCCATTGACGGTGCCGCCGGTACGTTTATCCAGTGCATTTTTTGCACAATCTACCGTTTCTGTTAAACCGAGGTTTTTCACAAATTGATTTTTATCGGGGATGTCAGCGCCATTTTCATTTTTTGTTAATTTTTGTCTTACTGATTCAATCAACTCTGCTTTTGCTTTATCAACGGCATCACTAGCTAACTTTTTTTATCGCTTGATAAAACTGATCATGCCTGTTTTTATCGAGTTTAATGCCCGATTTCTCAATGACCGTGCAAGGCTCTTCCTGTAGCGCATCAAAAATGTCACTATTCAAATGGGTTGACGGTGTTCCTGTTGTCGGATCGCCGTTGGTAAACCCGTTTTTCCCCTGACCAAATTTATCTTTTTGTGCTGTCGGCGTATCAATGCGATGCATCTCGTGTTCCTTTTGGGTAAGCAAAAATAACGTGGGTATGGGAGGGACACTGGCGTCTGATAACGCATTCAACGGCGCTGTCTCCCCACGTGCGAAGAGCCTGTTTAAGATTTTGTGTAAATGCCTTTCCTCAGAAGTGACCATCAAGGCGGTCACCGAACTCGATAATAGAGCGACTCATTGCCATACGCCAGTCCTGTAAGGGCATCGTCCATTTCTGTGATGCCGCCTGGATTGCCAGCCATACGACCTTCTTCACCGATTCATCAGTCGGGAACACCTTGCGTTTCTTGATTGCATGCCTGATCACGCTGTTCAGTTATTCTATAGCGTTCGTCGTGTAGATTACCTTGCGAAGTTCCTGCGGGTACGAGAAGAATGTCGACAGGTTGGCCCAGTTTGACTGCCAGCTCCGGCTTATCTGCGGATAGCGGTAATCCCATGTCCCACCGAACGTCTCCAGCGCCTGAAGCGCGGCCTCTTCGGTTGGAGCCTGATACACTGCTTTGAGGTCGCGTGTTACCGCCTTATAGTTCTTCCAGGCAACGAAGCGCAGACTGTTGCGCATCATGTGCACGATGCCCAACTGGATGCGGGCTTCCGGGTAGACCGTGTTGATGGCATCCGGGAACCCTTTCAGTCCGTCCACACAGGCAATGAGGAGGTCGGTCAGGCCACGGTTTTTCAGTTCTGTCAGCACGTTCAGCCAGAACTTTGCGCCTTCATTTTCGGCCAGCCACATCCCCAGAAGCTCATTCTGGCCTTCGATATTGATACCCAGCGCGAGGAACACAGACTTATTGATAACGCGGCTGTCCTGCCGGACTTTCATAACGATACAGTCAAGGTAAACA
>NZ_JAHWCO010000083.1:0-3125 GCF_020054415.1 Candidatus Symbiopectobacterium sp.
AAAATGGCTTCGGACGGGCGCTCACGGTTCGCCAGTGACGCTTACCGTCATCGCAATGTAGTGGAAAGATGTTTTGGCCGATTAAAAGAATACCGCCGTATTGCCACACGTTATGACAAAACGGCGAGGAATTATCTGTCTATGGTTAAACTGGGCTACATCCGCCTATTTTACAAGAAGTTATGCAATTAAGGGACACAGCCTAATATCAATGACCCGCTGCCTCAGGCAATGAAAATGATTGTCTGCAGCAACAGCGGTTGGCTGCACATGTTGGTGTGGCTCGGGTTGTTCGGCCTGGTGGCCTCATTCCATGGCATCATCATGTGCTATTCGCGTCAGATCTTTTCCCTGGGGCGCGCGGGGTATCTCCCCGCTTCGCTGGCGCGAGTCCATCCGCGTTTTCGTACGCCGCACCGCGCCATTCTGGCGGGCGGTGTCGTTGGGATTGCAGCCATCTTCTCCGATTCGTTCGTCACCATCGGCGGGCTGCCGCTGACGGCAAATATCGTTACCATGTCGGTATTTGGTGCGATAGTCATGTACATTACGTCGATGGCTGCCTTGTTTAAACTGCGTCGCAGTGAACCGGCGCTCAGTCGTCCGTTCCGTGCGCCCTGATATCCGTTTGCCCCGGCATTTGCGCTGGTGATGGCGGTGATTTGTTTGGTTGCTATGGTGCATTACAACACGTTACTGGCGCTGATTTTTACTGCCATGATGTTGCTGGGATACGGCTGGTTTCGGGCAACCCGCAGTGCGCGCGAGTCCGCAGTATTCGATCCCCAATTGACGGCATCCAAATAGCAGGCGAGGAGGGGTATGTATCACACGACATTGGGGCACCAGCGTTACACCTTTGATTCTCTGCGTACGCTATTGGCCAAAGCGTCACCGGCGCGTTCCGGTGACTATTTGGCGGGCGTGGCGGCCATGAGCGCTGAAGAGCGTATGGCGGCGCGTATGACGCTGGCTGCCGTGCCATTAAAGACCTTTTTGCAGGACCTCTTGATTCCCTATGAGCAGGATGAGGTCACGCGACTGATTGTTTATAGCCACGATAAGCAGGCGTTTGAACCCATTTCACATTTGACCGTGGGGGATTTTCGCAACTGGCTATTGAGCGACACCACCAGTAGTGAACTGTTGACGCGCGTTGCACCGGGTATTACGCCGGAAATGGCGGCAGCGTATAGCGCGGCAAATCATTTGATACCGAAAGGCAAAATATTTTATACGCTCAAAAATCACACAAATGAAAATTATTTGATACCAATTGCTGTACTGATGTAACGCTTTTATTGTCCCTAAAACATAATGAAATTGGTTTTAATGTTTCCGGCTTAGGATAAGGTTGCACTTTAAATAATTTTGTGTTGAGGCGCTTCTTCGCGCGTTTGTCCAAAAAGCGGATATATCGGAACTGCTGGAAGCGATGAACAGTTGTACGCGCTATATTGGCCCTCAGGTATTCTCCTCGCTTGCCGCCCCGCGTGATCGCGTTACGGGCTATTTCGTGATACCACTCACCATCAAGCTTATAGAATCGCGAGTAATGGCTGCCGATATATTCAAAATTACTCGCCTGATACACCACGCCACAACGCCCACAGCGCTCATCTGCAAAGGATTGCACCCATTGCACCTGAGGATAAAGTAATCTGATAGTTTTCAGTGCATAGCTGATTGCTCGTGACTCTGAATTTTTAGGCATGTCATCATGCAGCCATAAGCGGTTAAGCTCCATATACTCACGATTCCTCATGCCAGAGACCACTTTTGCGCCACTGTTAGGATTCAGGGCGTATCCCCACTGCATCACGCCAACCAAAGCCCTACCGGAGAATACCCCAAGATGTAGCCAGGAATTATTAACAAACCGCCGGCTGTAATGCCGACTTGTTACAATGACGCGGGCCAGCCAGCAGGCGATGGTTTCTACCCGCAATTCGTGTGAGCAGTATCCAACAATCTGGTCATTATCGAAAATGGGCTGAGGTGTTGTGAGAATGCGTGACGTATGTGCGCGCTTCATTTCCGGTCTCCGACTGGCGTTCGGAGACGCTGGTTGAGGGATTGCTCATCCTCATTTCATTAAATGCTTTGCAGCGCGGGCATTTTATCTGTATGTAAATCGCTTCTGCTTTTGCCAGTAATCGGTGACAACCGCAGCAGCGTATCTCTCGTAACATCTTCTCATTTCCCCAATTAATCAAGAAAACATATGTTACCTGTTAGGTATGGAGAGTATGATTAACCCACTGTAATTGATCTGTTTTAACGATCGATAAGGCTTTATTGATCGCTAATGCCAGTTATGTTTCATGTTAGCCGGCGCAAGGTCGGTAGTGCGATTTGCTCTTTCATACCCCCTTAAAACATGCTTAATATTTAATCAAACCATCAAATTTTGCTGTAAATCGGCACGTTGACTATTATTTAAGCGATAAATGCTGCTTGTTTTGCCGTGCCTCCGCCTTACCAAGGCATGATTAGCACTTATCCCTAGCGGGAAACTGGCAAAAATCCTCATTGTTAAAAACCCTAGTTTAACGGAAACGATAGTACCGATAGATGTTCCGCTACCTTGGCCTACTGAAAATCCGCCTGCTGGATGGCTTAAATGCAACGGTGATGCTTTCGATAAAGTGGCCTGGGCTTTGTTGAATAAATCAGAACTTGTAACGACTGCGCCCCATACGGGTCGATTGTTACGTGATGTGTACTAGCTCAGACCTGATCTGACAGTTACCGATTATTTATACAGGCGTCTGTCAGATTACATCTGGTTCAGATTCTTTTCTGCCCAGATCCGTTTTCCATCGAGTAAAGTTGCCATCGGCGTACGCCCGCAGCACGTTTTTCCCTGATGAGTTCGCTCATTATTGTAATGCCACAACCAGTTGTCCAGATCTACCTGCAGGCTTTCCAGGTCTCCATATAACTTCTTGCGGAACGTAACCTGATAAAAATCCTGCAAAATGATTTTATGGAAGCGCTCGCAGATGCCGTTCGTCTGCGGAGACATCGCCTTCGTTTTCGTATGCTCGATATCGTTGATAGCCAGATAAAGCTGATAATCATGCTGCTCCACTTTACCACAGTACTCCGTACCCCTGTCGGTC
>NZ_JAHWCO010000273.1:0-4531 GCF_020054415.1 Candidatus Symbiopectobacterium sp.
CGCTGCTTGAGGGCCTTGTTATAAGAGGGCCAGTTGGTGATTTTAAAATTTTGTTTTGCCATGGAGACCTGATTTTGAAACAACTGTGGTGATCTGCTCCGATGATTACCCAAAAGTTCTATTTATTCAACAAAGCCCCTCCTCGCCGCTGTTGACCGCTCGATTGACATCCTGTGTGAAATGAGACGCTTGCAATGTGGCATCCGCATTGCTTTTAATGGTTGCGGTGAGTTGTTCTACGGACGCCGCGGTCTGTTGCAAATTGTTTTCGGTGTCTTCACAGCACTGCGACAGCGTATGATTACCCTGCGCGATATCACGGCAGGCGTCATTCAACGCTTGTAGGTTGCTGTTAACGTCATCAACGAAGGTACGAAAGTTCAGGCCTGATTGGTTGACTGTACGCATCAGTATGCCGATCTCATCGACGCGGTACAGTTGTTCCATGGAGTCTGCCTGGCCGGCGGCGGCGCGCATCGCCTGCTGTAAAATGTGCGCGAGTGGCGCGCGTGCAGGGCCGCGCCCGCCAGGGATAGGGGCAACAGACTGCATAGCAGAAAGCAGATACGAATACGCCAGCGCAAGGGTAAGGTTTTTGTCAGGTTTAACCATCCCCACAGGCAGCGATAGACTAACAGACCTTGAAAAAAGGTTTGGCGTGTCAGTTTACCGCGGTTGTCCCGGTCATACAGGGCTTCAGCCTGGGCTATTTCCTTGTGGGTGGCGGCGGTCCGTGCAGACATGTACCCCGTAAGCCGATCGCCCTTTTTTAGCGGTGTTTTGCTGGATCTTACCCAGTAGAATTCGCCATTTTTACGGCGGTTTTTGAAGATGCACGTACAGATGTTGCCCTTCTTTAGGGTGTTCCACATATCCGCGAACGCGGATGGCGGCATATCCGGGTGTCGGATAATATTATGAGGCTCCCCCATCAATTCCTCGGCATGGTAGCCGCTCACCTGAATAAAGTCTTTGTGGGCGTAGGTAATAAAGCTACCAGGCGTGGTCACAGACATAAGCCGTATTTCAGCGTCCAATGAATAGCGCTGCGAGAGGATGGGAAGATTTTTGCGCATGACGTAGTCCTTTAAATACAAATTCCGGGTACAGCGTGGTTAACACAAGAATCGCATTACCTAACCTGAATGCCGTAACCCGTGGCCGTGGCACTTTTATGCTTATCAATGTGCCTTAAGCCTGCGATGATTTTGGTGCTAAAGCATTCCAGCTTTTAAGCGTAAGTAAACATTTTATCACTAATCTGTAAGTAATATGTGCGCTGAATGGTGCAAAGCGTGACTAAATAGGATGATGAATGTTAATAATAAAGACGTGTACATACTTATGGACAGGTGAAAAAACTGCCGTCGATCGGATCCCCAATGAGAAAGTGTCTGTTTGCCACAGGGAGCGCAATGCTGCTTGTACTGGTTGTCTGGTACACCTCACCCCAGTGGCTGGCTGCTGTGGCGAGAAGCGTATTGCCTGAAGGCGCATCCTTTATCTTAAAATCCCGCCCTGTCTGGTACCAGGGAGTGAACACGGCGGGCGTGCGCATTGCGGTGGGTGACTGTGTGCTACTTGATGTCGATAATATCCAACTCGCGCGCGCGCAGCAGCGCTGGCGTGTAGACATTGATCGCTTAACGCTGGACACCGCCTGCCTGCCAGAGTCCTCCGATGACGCCGAGCCGGCGTTACTGGCACAGTGGCAGGCGCGGCTGTTCGCTGCTGACATCAACATCGGCCGTCTGGCTGTTTTGCCGTGGGACAGCTATGCCGGGAAGGTACAGCTAGTGATTGAGCGCCAGCAGCAATCCCTGCGTTACCAAAGTGAACTGTTATCGCTGACGGCCAAAGTGGAAGGTGCGCATTTTACATTGGAGAGCGCGGAGTTATCTGCACCGGATGTCGCCTCTCGTCTGGTGCTACGCGGTGAGGCCGATCTGGCGGAGAGTATGTCACAGCCGCCGTTGCGTGGCGCGTTGCAAGGGCGCATGGAAAGCGACAGTATCCCCGATCCGCTCACGCTGGCGCTGAACTGGCAAGGACCTCAAGGGGTTCTGCGTTTTGAGGCGCAACATGACAGCACGCCATTAGTGTCGCTGCAGTGGAAAATGAGCCCAGACCGTATCGATATTGAAAACGGCGTTTGGCGTTGGCCATACGCCGCACAACCCTTATCTGGTAATGTCTCAATGACGCTGCACGACTGGCGCGAGGGCTGGCAGCAAACGCGCATTGATGCGCGTATGAACATGTTGACGCAAGGGCATAACGACAGGGCCAATGCCGTGCTGGTGCTGGGACCAGGTCGAGCGGGGCTGATTGACAGCGCATTACGCTTTCAGCTTACTGTGCATGCCAATCTGGCTGACATTTCGTTGAGTGCCACCATTCCCGGCGAGATCCGCGGTTCTGTTATCAATCCAACTCTGGCGCTGTTGCCGGGATCGCTACTGCGTGCCTGGGGGCGACCTTCGGCGCAGACTGTGCTGGAGGAAGCGCGCTGGCCGCTGGCCGGTGTGAGCTTGAATGCCAGCGGCGTGAATGGTCGGTTACAGGCGATATTTCGCGCTCAGGATCGCTACTGGGGACGCATCGCGCTGCACCTAGATGGGCAGGCGCAAGATTTCTGGCCGGACAAGGGCCGCTGGCAGTGGCGCTATTGGGGCGAAGGGCGGTTGCCGCCGCTCGGAAGCCAGTGGGATGTCGCCGGACATGGACGTTGGGAAGATGCGCTTATTACGGTTGAGCAACTCTCCAGTGGGTTGGATCAGTTGCGCTATGGCCGCGTGCTGGCGCACCAACCGCGTTTAACCCTGACTGCGCCATTGCAGTGGCAACGTAACGTTGGGGAGGAACATTTTAGCGGAGCATTGCGCCTGACCTCGCAGCGGGTTGACCTGGGGGAAGGCGGATACCTTCCCCCCTCACAGTTGCTGTTTAGCGTCGAGGGACGTAGCCCATTCCATTTTCAATGGCAGGGCGATCTCAATGCGGAAGCGATCGGTCCGGTAGCGCTGCGTGGCCGCTGGGATGGTGAACGTCTGCGTGGTATGGGGTGGTGGGCGGCGCAGCCGTTAACTGTGTTTCAGCCACTGATATCGCCGAAACTGAACACCAACGTCCGTTCGGGGGAATTTTATGCGCAGGTGGCCTTTTCAGCAGCTCGCAAGCAGGGCTTCAGTGCAGGTGGACACTGGGTGTTGAAAAATGGCAGCGCCTGGTTGCCTGATGGGGAAGTGCGCGGCGTTAATTTTGTTTTACCGTATCGTTTTGCACAGCACCGCTGGGAATTTGGTGTCAAGCACCCCGTCACGCTGCATATCGACAAACTGGTCAGCGTCTTCACCATGCAGGATATCCATCTGGCATTGCAGGGCGCTTATCCCTTCAGTGAACGCAATCCTCTGATTTTGTCGCAGGCGGAGATGGGGGGGCTCGGGGGGAAAGTCAGTCTCTCTGCACTGCGTTGGCCGTTACGCGATCCGGTGTTGTTCACCGTTGAGGGCGTTGAACTGAGTGAACTGGTGACCGCGCTCAAGATAAAGCAATTTGCTCTTTCAGGAAAAATGAGTGGTGTACTGCCGCTCGATTTCAATAACCCGAAAAAGATGATCACACGCGGACAACTGCGTAACGACAAATCACTTACGCTGCGTCTTGACCAACAGCTGGCCGATGAACTGGCGCAACGTAACATGGCGCAAGGTGCCGTGGTGAACTGGCTACGTTATCTGGAAATCAGCCGCGCCTATGCCTCTGTGGACATGACGCCGCAAGGTGAAATGTCGCTGCTGGCGCATATTGAAGGCAAGAACTCGACGCGTAGCAGGCAAAAACCGGTCATACTTAACTACCGCCACGGGCAGGATCTGAGCCAGCTTTGGCAAAGCCTGCGCTTTAGCGGCACCGTGCAGGACACACTAGAGCAACGAGCCAATGAACGAGAATAAATTAAGGAAATTAGACAGTGAGCGCACGCGGCGTCGTTCTGTCCGCGCACCATGCGTGGCTGCAAGTCTGATAACGGTGCTGCTGGCAGGCTGTGTACCGCGCATTGAGGTGGCGGCACCGACCACACCGATCACCATCAACATGAACGTCCGGGTTGAGCACGATATCACTATTCGTGCTGATAAGGATGCCACGCGATTGCTGGAATCCGGTAATAACGCGGGGGCGGAGGCTGTGAGTGAAAGCGAAAGTCGAGTGGAAACCACAACCCGAGAACAGACGCGTGCGCAAACGGTAGTCACGCCTGCAGCGGCGGTTCAGGGACGCTGAAGCAAAAAAAAAGCGCGTCGAAAGACGCGCAGTGACTAACCAAACACACAATATTGAGACGGGGTAGATGAATCTGGGGCCTGATGGCGCATATGCCATCAGGTGTATTAGTCGCGACTAGATCTGACACTGGACCTTGAAAGGTTGAGAGTTACCGGTTTTGATATGGGTGCCTAATCCTTAAACAAAACGCGAGGTAACTCTCATGCTTCATACTAACAATCCCATTATCAAACACAAA
>NZ_JAHWCO010000025.1:0-3620 GCF_020054415.1 Candidatus Symbiopectobacterium sp.
CGCTGCTTGAGGGCCTTGTTATAAGAGGGCCAGTTGGTGATTTTAAAATTTTGTTTTGCCATGGAGACCTGATTTTGAAACAACTGTGGTGATCTGCTCCGATGATTACCCAAAAGTTCTATTTATTCAACAAAGCCCCTAGTGCCACACGTTAAGGGCAACTTTGCCGGTCAACCTATCGAGTTGATGGACTGGCATGTGTTCATCCTGATCAATATCTTCGGCTTTGTCATTCCGTTGGTGGATGAGCAAACCGGCGAGGTGGTATTGCGTAATGATGGTAGCGGACGCCCGGTAATAGTACGCCGCTTCCGCACCGCCTATAACGAGGTGGCGCGTAAGAACGCCAAATCAACACTATCATCCGGTATCGGCTTGTATATGACTGGCGCTGACAGCGAAGGTGGTGCCGAGGTCTATTCAGCGGCCACCACGCGCGATCAGGCCCGCATTGTGTTTGAAGATGCGAAAAACATGGACAAAAAGGCCAAGGCGACGCTCGGCAGGCTGTTTGAATTCAACAAACTTGCCATTTATCAGTAACAAACAGCATCGAAATTTGAGCCGCTCCCATCTGATGCCAATAACCTTGACGGGCTTAATATCCATTGCTGCATTGTCGATGAGTTGCACACGCACAAAACCCGTGATGTGTGGGACGTTCTGGAGACGGCAACCGGTGCCCGCTTGCAATCATTGCTGTTTGGCATCACCACTGCGAGGTTCAATAAAGAGGGTATCTGTTACGAGCTGCGTGATTACGCCATCAAGGTGTTGCACGGATATAGCAGCCCGGTTGAGGGTGCATTAAAGGACGATACATTTTTTGCCATTATCTGCACCCTGGATAAAGACGACGATCCCTTTGATGAGACAGTCTGGCAGAAAGCCAATCCCGGTCTGGGCATTTGCAAGCGCTGGGACGACCTGAGAAGACTCGCCAAGAAAGCCAAAGAGCAGGTATCCGCCCGCGTCAACTTTTTTACCAAGCACATGAATATCTGGGTGACCGCTGAATCTGCCGGGATGGACATGATTAAGTTGGAAAGATGTGAATACATTGCCCCGCAACATGAACTTAAGACTTACCCGATGTGGGTGGGTGTCGATCTGGCCCATAAAATCGATATTTGCGCCGCCGTTAAACTTTGGCGGGCAAATAATGGTCATGTGCACGCGTATTTTAAATTCTGGTTACCCGAGGGCATGCTAGAGCGGTGCTCTGCGCAGATGTACCGCAAGTGTGCTGAGCTTGGCAAGTTGGAACTGACTGACGGCGACGTTATTGACCATGCACAAATCAAAGCCGACCTTCTGGAATGGATTAATGGAGAAAACCTGAGAGAGACAGGTTTTGACCCGTGGAGCGCCCTGCAATTCAGCATTGCGATGCGTGATGATGGTGTAGCGATGGTGGAAGTCCCTCAAACGGTCAAAAATTTCTCTGAAGCGATGAGAGAGGTTGAAGCGCTGGTTTACGGTGAACGTTTTCACCAAAGCAATCACCCGGTCATGAACTGGATGATGTCGAACGTTACGGTTAAGCCGGATAAACATGACAACATTTTCCCTAACAAATCGACACCCGAAGCCAAAATTGACAGCCCGGCAGCGTTGTTTAGTGCCATGAGCCGGTTACTTGTCAATGGCGGTAATTAAACTGACTTCCTCTAAACGCTGGATACGACCGAAGATCTGCTAATGATATGAAAAAATTGATAATTGACATTATCTGGCTGGTCGGTTTTGGCTTGCTCTCCGCGGTGGTGCACCTGCAATTTGGCTTGCCCTGTTCACTGATGTTTTCCGGCACTCTCGTGCTGGCGTGGGCGCTATTAGCCGCCATGAGGAGGAGAAATGCTGCTTGATGCAATTTTCCGCCATGAACCACTGGAAAATCCCCAAACAGGCATTAGTGGCGAGATGGCAGAGGCAGACGGGTTATTCCGATCAGGCACCTACGTTAGTCCGGAAACCTCGCTGAAACTGGCCGCCGTCTACTCCTGTATCACCGTGCTGGCGTCAAACATTGCACAGATGCCGCTGCATGTGATGAGAAAAACGGATAAAGGCGTCGATATTGCTCGCGATCATCCTGCGTTCTATCTGGTTCATGATGAGCCAAATACTTGGCAAACAAGCTACAAGTGGCAGGAATTATCCCAGCGGCATATTTTGGGCTGGGGCAATGGCTTCACTCGCGTGATGCGCTCTCGTCGGGGCGATGTGCTATCACTGGAAGCCTGTATGCCGTGGGAAACCACGCTGATTAATACGGGAGGATGCCATACCTACGGCGTTTACAACGAACAAGGCAATTTTGCGGTGTCGATGGACGATATGATCCACATTCAAGCACTGGGCAATAACCAGAAAATGGGGTTAAGTCCGATTTTGCAACACGCAGATACCATTGGCATAGGCATGAGCGGACAACACTATACCGCCAGTTTCTTTGCCGGTAATGCTCGACCTACCGGAATCGTTTCAGTCAAAGGCGAACTTCAGAAGGGAGGCTGGGAACGATTAAAGGCGATGTGTGCCAATGCCATGTCGACATTGCGACGCGAAGAAAATAAAACGCTACTTCTACCGGCAGACCTGGATTACAAGGCACTGACAGTATCGCAAGTTGATGCGCAAATCATCGACATGATGAAACTTAATCGTTCAATGATTGCCGGTATTTTTAATTTGCCGTCGCATATGATTAACGATTTGGAAAAAGCGACTTGCAGCAATATCACCGCACAAGCTATTCACTTTGCCAGGTATAGCATCATGACTTGGGTGGCCAACTGGGAGCAGGAGCTTAACCGGCGTCTATTTACCCGCGCCGAACGTCGTGCAGGCTTTTACGTGCGCTTTAACCTTGCTGGCTTGATGCGATGAACGCCACAAGAGCGCGCCCAATTTTATCACTATGCCATTACTGATGGCTGGATGAGCAGCAACGAAGCACGTGCGTTTGAAGACATGAATCCGGTTGACGGACTTGATGAAATGCTGGTCAGCGTTAACGCCGCCAACCCAATCCCTTTAACGACCGATGAAGAGACAAAAGAAAAAATCAAAGAGGAAATTGCCGATGCTTGACAGGGAAACGCGCTGTTACAGAGGAGAAATAAGGACGGAACAGCAGGATACCCAGTCCACGCGAATTATTGGCTATGGCTCCGTGTTCAATAGCCGCTCAGAACCGCTATGGGGTGTTAGAGAGATAATAAAGCCCGGCGCATTCGATGGCGTACTTAATGATGACGTCAGAGCGCTATTTAATCACGATGCCAATTTTATTCTTGGTCGAACGGTGGCCGGAACACTGGCGTTATCGGTGGATGAGCGTGGTTTGCAGTACGACATATCCGCACCCGATACCCAGACAATCCGCGATTTGGTGCTGGAGCCAATGCGACGAGGCGATATTGACCAGTCATCATTTGGATTTCGCGTCGCTCATGATGGCGAGCATTGGTATGAGGTGTATTAGTCGCGACTAGATCTGACACTGGACCTTGAAAGGTTGAGAGTTACCGGTTTTGATATGGGTGCCTAATCCTTAAACAAAACGCGAGGTAACTCTCATGCTTCATACTAACAATCCCATTATCAAACACAAA
>NZ_JAHWCO010000444.1:0-5179 GCF_020054415.1 Candidatus Symbiopectobacterium sp.
ATCAGCGCATTAGCGGTAGTAACGATATCTGGAAAAAGAAAGTGGGCTATCACCGGCGCTCAGTGGCTGAAACGGCCATGTTCCGGTTCAAAAGGCTTCTGGGTGGTCATCTAAGTCTGAGAGACTACGATGCTCAGGTGAGTGAAGCCATGGCCATGGTCAAAGCGCTTAACCGGATCACGCTATCAGGAATGCCGAACAGTATTCGCATCACGTAACAATCGACCCGTATGGGGCGCAGTCGTTACAAGTTCTGATTTATTCAACAAAGCCTTGGCGATGGTATGGATGTGCTGAAATACCTGCAATACAACGACGTTGATGCCATTTTTCTTGATATCAACATTCCATCGCTTGATGGCGTCTTTCTCGCGCAAAACATCAGCAAGTTTGTGCAAAAACCGTACATTATCTTTATCACAGCGTATAAAGAACATGCGTTCTAAGCCTTTGAAGTGGATGCGTTTGACTATATTCTCAAACCCTATCAGAGGCGCGCATCGTCACCATGCTGCAAAAGCTGGAAAATGCCTGGCAGTTATGGCAATCCGCTCCGACGCCAGAAAACGCCAGCGCCGCTAATGCCCCGCGCATTGGACAACACACCATCAATCTGATGAAAGATGAGCGCATTATCGTTACCGACATCAATCAAATCTATTACGCTGCTGCGCAGGAGAAAGTGACGTTGGTCTATACGCGGCGTGAAACCTTTATCATGCCAATGAACATTACCGAGTTTTGTAGCCGGTTACCGGAAGAGGTGTTCTTTCGCTGCCACCGTTCTTACTGCGTCAATCTGACGAAAATCCGCTAAATCGTACCCTGGTTCAATAATACCTATATTCTGCGGCTGCACGAGTTGGAATTTGAAGTGCCTGTGAGCCGCAGTAAGGTAAAAACCTTTCGTGCATTGATGCGCCTGTAACGGCATTTCATTCCGTTCTGACGGCATCTCATTCCTGATTCGATCTTTTCACGTCACGCCGCTTGTAGACTGGCCACGACATGTAAGCGGGTGGTCTAAGGTGCCGGTACCATGGCCCATTTTGCTTACCTTCTTTGATGTTCCCTCAGGGAACCGTTTTACTAAGAGGTCGGCCTATGAATGCCAAACCAACTCGTCGCGGCCAGATCGTACTGGGTACGATCATCGCACAAATGGGTCTGGGGACTATTTACACCTGGAGTCTGTTTAACCAACCGCTGGTCGACATTTTCGGGTGGTCGCTCAGTGCCGTGGCAACGACGTTTTCCATCACCAGTTTCAGCCTGGCGTTTGCAACGCTGTTTGCCGGAAAATTGCAGGAGCGTATTGGCATTCGGCGTTTAACGCTATGCACCGGTATCGTGCTGGGCCTGGGATTAATGGCTAGTTCAGGAGTGACCTCCTTGCTGGGGATGTACTTGCTGATGGGCGTTGTGGTTGGCTTTGCCGATGGCACCGCGATATCACCACGCTGTCCAACCTGATCAAATGGTTCCCTGAACGTAACGGGTTGATTGCTGGTGTTTCTGTCGGGGCATTTGGTACCGGAAGCTTGGTATTCAAATATATCAACAGCTTTCTGATCGCAGAAGTCGGCGCATCTCATGCCTTTTTTTATTGGGGGCTGATGGCAATGATCATGATCGGACTGGGTAGCACCTTGCTGAAAGAGCAGCCGACACATGCTGCCAATGGAAAAACGGCAATCACCTACGGTACGCGTGATTTTACCTTGGGCGAAATGCTAGGGACCAAAGAAGCCTATCTGCTGTTTGTGATTTTCTTTACGGCGTGCATGAGCGGCTTGTACCTGATTGGCGTGGTAAAGGATATCGGTGTCGAAATGGCGGGTATGGACAAACAAATGGCGGCTAACGCCGTGTCTGCCATCGCTATTTTCAATAAGGTAGGGCGTATTGTGTTGGGGGCAATGTCAGATAAAGTTGCCCGTCTGCGCGTTGTCAGCGGGACGCTGCTGGTTACTGCATTGGCTGTGACGGTTATGGCCTTCCTGCCGCTGTCACCTGTGTTGTTTTTTATCTGTATCAGCGCCATTGCCTTCTGCTTTGGTGGCAATATCACGGTCTTCCCGGCCATTGTCGGCGATTTCTTTGGTTTGAAACATCACAGCAAAAACCATGGCGTCATTTATCGGGGATTTGGTATCGGTGCGCTGTCTGGCTCTTTCATTGCGGCACGACTGGGCGGTTTTCACGCTACCTTTATTGCGATCGCAGTATTGTCAGCGCTTTCACTGCTGATTGCGTTGTGGATCAAACCGCCCAAGCACGTCAGCACACAACCCGAGATGCCTGCGACAGTGGCGCATGCCAGCGGATAATACGCTGTACTAACGACATAAATGCCTTATTATACAGAGCCCTTGGGTTTTTAACCGGGGGCTTTTTTTATGGCGCAGGTTCACGGGTATGATTCCGGCGGGATGACAGGTCAAATGGCTGTGCGGCGTGTCGCTACCGGCAAGGTTATTGCAAAATGTAAAGTTATGTCGTTTTAGCGATAGGAAGATTAAGAATGCTTGAAAACGGCGTGATAACCCCTACCATCGTGTTCTGAGTGATGTTAATCCCTTTAGAGAGGAAATCAGACTGTTATGATGCGTATTGCGCTTTTCCTGATCACCAACCTGGCGGTGATGTTGGTATTTGGGCTGGTTCTCAGCATGACTGGAATTCGGTCCAGCAGTGTCCAGGGGCTTATGATCATGGCTGGCCTGTTTGGCTTTGGTGGTGCGTTCGTTTCACTGCTGATGTCCAAATGGATGGCGCTACGCTCGGTGGGCGGTGAAGTGATCGAACAACCGCGTAATGAAACCGAGCGTTGGTTGCTTGAAACAGTGCGGGTACAATCGCAGCAGGCTGGCATTGCGATGCCGCAGGTCGCTACTTATCACGCCCCCGATATCAACGCCTTCGCGACGGGGGCACGACGTGATGCGTCGCTGGTGGCGGTGAGCACCGGTTTGCTGCAAAACATGAGCCGTGGTGAAGCAGAGGCGGTTATTGCCCACGAAATTAGCCACGTGGCTAACGGAGATATGGTTACCATGACGCTGATTCAAGGCATAGTGAACACCTTTGTTATCTTTATCTCGCGCCTGATCGCGCAGGTGGCATCCGGTTTCCTTTCTGGCAATCGCGACGATGGTGAAAGCAGTAACGGTAACCCGCTGGTCTATTTTGCGGTGGCAACGGTGCTGGAGTTGGTGTTTGGCATTCTGGCGAGTATCATTACCATGTGGTTCTCGCGCTACCGCGAGTTCCATGCGGATGCGGGATCGGCGAAATTGGTGGGCCGTGAAAAGATGATTGCCGCGTTGCAGCGTTTGAAAACCAGCTATGAACCGCAGGAAGAAGGCAGCATGATGGCGTTTTGTATCAACGGTAAATCAAAATCTTTCAGCGAGTTATTTATGTCGCACCCGCCGTTGGATAAGCGCATTGAAGCGCTGCGCAGCGGTGCTTATCTGAAATAAAACTTACAAAAAAACAAACCATTACACAACAGGGAGTCCATTACGGGCTCCCTGTCTGGGTCGTGTATTCAATGAGTTGATGTAGCATCAAACGTAGTACTCGCGTTTGATGTAAGTACCGATGATACTATCGTGCATTTCGGATGATTTTGAATATCCGAGCGTCTTGCGATTGAGCCGTTGCAATCGGTTACGCAGTGTCAGATGTGCACGCTCAACACGCTGTGTATACAGCTTGCTAACAATGTGTTTTACTTTTGGAGGTTCGTCGTTGTAAGCCCTGTAGCCGTCCGTGTTTGCATGACTGACGACGGTAACGCTGATGGCCACTTTTGCCATAACAGTGTTTTTTCACAGGAGATGTCTGTTCGCAAAACGGGCATCTTACATCAACTTTAGCCACTGTATTCCACATCCAAAACCGGACATTTCACGCTGCAATCAACATATTGAATACACGACATCGTCAGCAAACGAGTTAGGTCCGAAAAGCTTATAGGGATAAGTGATTCTGGTAAGCGAGCGGCGCTAACGCCACCATAATATGAAGTGTGACGGGTATAATAACTTTAATAATAAGCAAGTCCCTTGATTATCGTTATTGTTCCATTGCCATAATCAGCGTGTTCCCTTTATACTGAAATGATCGTTCTATTTTTTAAAAACAAAAAAAACTGAGTAGGGTACCAAAAAATGGCTATTGCAGATTTAGATAAACAGCACGATTCCGTGTCGTCCGTTTTGAAAGTTTTTGGTATTTTGCAGGCATTAGGTGAGGAAAGAGAGATCGGCATTACGGAACTCTCTCAGCGCGTCATGATGTCTAAAAGTACAGTGTACCGATTTTTACAGACGATGAAGTCCTTAGGATATGTCGCGCAGGAAGGCGAATCCGAGAAGTATTCGTTAACGCTTAAGTTGTTCGAACTGGGCGCCAAGGCGTTGCAAAACGTAGATTTGATTCGTAGTGCGGATATTCAGATGCGTGAATTGTCCGCGCTGACGAAAGAAACTATCCACCTTGGTGCGTTGGATGAAGATGGTATCGTATATATTCACAAGATCGATTCCATGTACAACCTGCGCATGTATTCCCGCATTGGTCGTCGCAACCCGCTGCACAGTACCGCCATTGGTAAAGTGTTGCTGGCATGGCGTGATCGTGACGAAGTGGTTGAAATTCTGAGAAAAGTGGAGTTTAACCGTAGCACGCAGCATACGGTGGGTAGCGCTGAGGAGTTGTTGCCTCTGCTCGATACCGTACGCCAGCAGGGGTATGGGGAAGATAAGGAAGAACAGGAAGAAGGTTTGCGCTGTATTGCTGTGCCCGTTTTTGACCGTTTCGGCGTAGTGATTGCTGGATTGAGTATTTCATTCCCGACCATTCGCTTTGCAGAAGAGAGCATGCACGAATGTGTTGCCATGTTGCATCACGCAGCAAAAAATATCTCCGAGCAGATGGGCTATCACGATTATCCGTTCTGAATCGTCTTTCGCTGAACAAACGATTGCTTATCAAAAAGCCTGCCTGACGGTGGGTTTTTTAACATCTGTAGGGGCTTTGTTGAATAAATAGAACTTTTGGGTAATCATCGGAGCAGATCACCACAGTTGTTTCAAAATCAGGTCTCCATGGCAAAACAAAATTTTAAAATCACCAACTGGCCCTCTTATAACAAGGCCCTCAAGCAGCG
>NZ_JAHWCO010000708.1:0-2511 GCF_020054415.1 Candidatus Symbiopectobacterium sp.
CCAATTGATTAAGGATTGGGCCTTTGTCGTGAACATAGAGCTTCACTATTTACCGCCTTACAGTCCGAATCTGAACGCGATAGAACGCCTGTGGAAAGTGATGAATGAGCATGCACGGAATAATCGCTATTTTGAAAACACACGCTATTTTCGGGATGCAATATTCAATTTTTTCACCAATACGCTACCAGAAATAGCGGACTCGCTGACGTCCAGAATTCATGATCGTTTTCAGGTGCTCAAACCTGCATCTTGAGGTTTATTGGGTATATTACGTGGTCTGAGATAGCTATTGGGTCTGAGGGAGAATACTAATAGATGAAGCCAGCGCATACGCCTCAGGCATATTCTTCACCAATGTGTTGGGAGGATATCCCTTGGGGCGCACATTACCAGAAGGCGCTTGAACATGCATTGGCAGCATGGTGGCCGCGTGTGTTCGGCTTCCATTTACTGAAAGTCGGCGCGCTCAGTAACGCTATCGCGACGGACACGTGTGCCATCTCCCATCAGGTTAATATCAACCCGAGTGTTGCTGATGATGTGCATGTTTTGGCCGATCCTTACCAGCTGCCCTTTTCTGATAAATCTATCGATGCCTGCTTGCTGGCGCATACGCTCTCTTATTCATCGAATCCACACCGTATTCTACACGAAGTGGATAGGGTACTGATCAATGATGGATGGTTATTGCTGAGTGTGTTTAATCCAATAAGCCTGCTCGGTGCTGGAAAGCTGACGCCCGGCCTTCGTCAATGCCAGCCCTATTGTGCGCGCATGTTCACGCAGATGCGTATGATAGATTGGTTCAGCTTGCTCAATTATGAAGTGTTGTATCAGGGAACCTTCCACGTGGTGCCGTGGAAGATGCCGCAGATGATAACAACATCAGCACCTCACTCAACTCCCTTAGGTTGCCTGATGCTCCTTGTTGCACGTAAACGTACCATCCCGCTTACCATGTCCCCCTTGCGCCAGAGGGTCAACAAGCTACCGGTGCGCAGAGCCGTTGGGGCAACCAAGAGTTACCGTAAAGGGTACCTGCCTTTCTGAGCGGATTATTCCGGCTGATAGCCTGTATCTTCCTGCGTCGGGTGCGAGGCTGCCTGGCGTGCCAGTTCATCACATTTCTCGTTCTCGGGATGACCTGCATGGCCCTTAACCCACTCCCAACGCATCGTATGCCGCTGAATGGCGGCATCCAGTCGCTGCCACAGATCGATATTCTTAACTGGTTTTTTGTCAGCGGTTTTCCAGCCTTTAAGTTTCCAATTGTGGATCCAGCGCGTGATACCCTGCCGCACATATTGGCTATCGGTACTCAGTACCACCGTACATGGAGTCGTCAATGCTTCCAGAGCGGCAATCGCTGCCATCAACTCCATGCGATTATTGGTTGTCAGGTGATAACCGGCACTCAAGGTTTTTTCGTGCTGCTTGTAGCGCAGTACAACGCCATAGCCACCCGGGCCAGGATTTCCCAGACAAGAACCATCGGTGAAAATTTCTACCTGCTTTGTCATCTCTGGTAGACTCTGCCTTAATCATAAAAACCGTAAGTCTGACATAAAACGAAACCGATGAGCACTGCAATTACACGACAGATCGTTCTGGATACCGAAACCACGGGGATGAACAGGCTCGGCGTTCATTATGAAGGCCATAAAATCATTGAGATTGGTGCGGTAGAGGTCATTAATCGCCGCCTGACGGGGCGCCATTATCATGTGTATATCAAGCCTGATAGGCTGGTTGATCCGGAAGCGTTCATGGTCCACGGCATCAGCGATGGATTTTTACAAGATAAACCTGCCTACGCTGAGATAGCCGAGGATTTTATTGAGTTCATTAGCGGTGCGGAACTGGTTATTCATAATGCCGCGTTTGATATTGGCTTTATGGACTACGAATTTCGGATGCTGAATCGGGATATCCCGAAGACAGAGACTTTTTGCAAGATAACCGATAGCCTCATGGTCGCGCGTAAGCTGTTTCCCGGTAAAAGAAACAGCCTGGATGCATTGTGCGACCGTTATCAGATAGATAACAGCAAACGAACGCTGCACGGGGCGTTACTCGACGCCGAAATTCTGGCTGATGTCTATCTGGCCATGACGGGGGGACAAACTTCTTTGGCGTTTGCCATGGAGAGTGACACACAGCAAGTGAGTACAGAAAGTGAGAGCGTGCAGCGAATTACGCGCCAAGCGTCTGCTTTGCCCATCATTTATGCCAGTCCGGAAGAACTGGCAGCTCATGAAACGCGCCTCGATCTGATTGCCAAAAAGGGGGGCAGTTGCTTGTGGAGCCAGTAATTGTCAGCGCCAGTGATGTAAGACGGTAATTCACCATTTGGATTGTCCGCTCCACCCAACATGTTGTTTCCTTGAGGTTCTCACACCAGAAAGGACATCAGCATGCTGAGCAGAGAGGACTTTTACATGATAAAGCAAATGCGCCAGCAGGGTGCGTATATTGTCGATATTGCCACTCAGGTTGGTTGCTCTGAGC
>NZ_JAHWCO010000236.1:0-7941 GCF_020054415.1 Candidatus Symbiopectobacterium sp.
ACGCCGTTCAGTAGTGTTTTTTTCCGTCCATGCAGCAATGGCTGATTCATCTAGCCATACGGTTAGAGAACCGCGCTGCTTGAGGGCCTTGTTATAAGAGGGCCAGTTGGTGATTTTAAAATTTTGTTTTGCCATGGAGAGATGATTTTGAAACAACTGTGGTGATCTGCTCCGATGATTACCCAAAAGTTCTATTTATTCAACAAAGCCACTTCGGAGTTGAATTCGCCACCGACTTTGTTAATTTTATTTAACAGAAATAAAATAGAAACTTTAAAAACCATTTGTGCCTTAAAAACTCCATTGTATATTTGAATTCGGTCAACCTAATACATTGCCTGTTTACTTATTTTCCTCTCAGGAATTTATGAGAGAAGAGAGGTGATTGTGAACACAAAGGATGATTCTTATGTTGCACATCAGGAAAAGCCATGCACGGAAGCAATTTCATTAAAAGATAAGTGGTGGCATATTCTTGATAACTGGAAAGTAGGTATTGTTCCGCTGCCATTATTTATTCTGGCAGGTGTATTAATTTGCATTAGTTGCCTGAACGGTAAACTTTCCAGCAGCATCGTCGTCATGACGGCGACCCTAGCTTTCTTTGGTTTTGCCTGCGGCGAATTTGGTAAGCGCCTGCCTTATCTGGGAAAGATTGGTGCAGCGGCGATTTGCGCAACCTTTATCCCTTCCATGCTGGTCTATTACGGCTGGCTGCCGGAGGTGGTGGTGAAGTCGACTACCGCCTTCTATAAATCCACCGATATTCTTTATCTCTATATCTGCTGCGTCATCGTCGGCAGCATTATGAGCATGAATCGGACCACCCTGATCCGGGGCTTCTTCCGCATCATATTTCCGATGGTATGCGGTGAAATCGTTGGTATGACTGTCGGTGTTGCCGTCGGAACCTTATTAGGCATGACGCCATTTCAGACCTTTTTCTTTTTGGTCCTGCCCATTATGGCCGGAGGTGTTGGTGAAGGGGCGATTCCGTTATCAATTGGTTACGCCACCATTTTGCATATGGATCAGGGCGTCGCGCTGGGAAAAGTGCTGCCTATCGTGATGCTGGGCGGACTCAGCGCGGTGGTCATGGCCGGCTGCCTTAACCAACTGGGCAAACGCTTTCCACATCTGACCGGTAACGGCGAATTACTGCAGGATAAACAAGACAACGTGGGTAAAAGCCTGACTGATGATGTCAACGGTAAAGTTGATGTAACCGCGATGGCATCCGGTGCTTTACTGGCGGTGCTGCTGTATATTCTCGGCATGCTGATTCAGAAATACACCAGCTTACCAGCGCCGGTTGGTATGCTGTTTATCGCGGTATTGCTGAAAGTGGCCAATGCCATTTCCCCGCGGATTCTCGAAGGATCGCAGGTGGTCTACAAATTTTTCCAGACTGCCGTGACCTATCCAGTGCTGTTTGCCGTGGGCGTGGCGATCACACCCTGGCATGATTTGGTCAGCGCCTTCACCATTTCTAACGTGATCGTCATCATCAGTACCGTCGCGGCGCTCACCCTGACCGGCGCACTGGTGGGCCGAAAACTGGGTATGCATCCTATTGATGTGGCGGTGATTTCCTGCTGTCAAAGTGGGCAGGGTGGTACCGGCGCGGTTGCTATTCTATCGGCGGCAGACCGTATGTCTTTGATGCCTTTTGCTCAGATAGCCATCCGGGTCGGCGGGGCACTCAACGTCTCGCTTTCCCTGCTTATCTTAAGCAACTTTATTCTTTAAATCTGCCGGAGAACTTGAAATGAAACTTGCAGCATATTTATTAAACGGGCGACGTAGCTACGGCATCGTCAGTGAGAACGGCATTATCGATCTCACCACTCGTCTGGGAGAGCATTATGGCGATCTGAAAGCGCTGCTGGCCAGTGACGGCCTGGCTGCGGCTGCTGCCTTTCAGGATCAGCCCGCCGATGTCGCGCTGGGTCAGGTGGCGTTTTTACCGGTAATTGATAATCCGGGAAAAATTATCTGCGTGGGCATGAATTACGCCGATAAACGACTGGAATTTAATGAGCAAAACCCGGCTCCGACGCTGTTTGTACGTTTTGCTGACTCGCAAATAGGGCATGGGCAGTCTGTATTGAAACCCCGTTATTCAAGTGAATTTGATTACGAAGGGGAACTGGCGGTGATTATTGGTTGTGGTGGTGAAAACATTGTTCGCGAGCAAGCGTTGTCACACGTTGCCGGTTACAGCTGCTATATGGATGGCTCGGCCCGTGACTGGCAACATACTTGGTACACCGCCGGGAAAAATGGCCGTTGCACCGGCGCATTTGGTCCCTGGATGACCACCGCTGACGTGATCCCTAATCCGCAAAAGCTTGCTATCGCCACCTGGCTAAACGGTCGTGAAGTTCAGCACGACTCGACCAGCAACATGATTTATGACGTGGCCTCACTGATTGAATACATATCCACTTTTACCTGCCTGAGCGCAGGTGACGTGATCATCACAGGTTCACCGGGTGGCGTGGGTAAAAAACGCAGGCCACCGCTGTTTATGCATGATGGCGATCGCATCGAAGTAGAAATTGAACACATTGGTCGTTTATCTAACCCGATTTCAGACGCGCCACTGAGACAGGATATGTCCGCCCGCGAACAGGCGCTGGCGTAAGGGACATAAAATGGCTGAGTCTGACGTAATACAATACCGGATAGTTAATGTAACCCTTGATGCCTCGATGCAAGCGGCAATCCGTACCTTGTTGCAGGCCAATAATCTGGAAAGGGACGCTGGCGTTTCCCTATTCGTGGTGGCTCTGGCTGGGAAAAACCTGGCAGGCTGCGCCGGACTGGACGGCAATATTGTTAAATGCGTCGCAGTTGACCCGTTGTGGCGCGGCGAAAATGTCTGCGCCGGGTTACTGAGCGAAATTCAGAATTATTCGATGACTCAGGGTCATTTGCATCTGTTTTTGTATACTCATCCGGGAAATCGTCGCTGTTTTCAGCAATGCGGCTTCTGGCCAGTTGCTGAAACCGACAACGTATTACTGATGGAGAATAAGCCGCGCGGTATCAGCCAGTACTGCGCCGCGCTGAGAAAGATCCGGCGTCCGGGCCAGGTTATCGGGTCGGTGGTGATGAATGCCAATCCGTTTACCCTGGGGCACCGTTACCTGGCGGAGCAGGCCGCGGCCCGCTGCGACTGGCTGCATATTTTTGTGGTTGAGGAAGACGCCTCAAGCTTTTCGTTTATCGAACGGCTGGCAATGGTGCAGGCAGGCGTTGCCCATCTGACTAATGTCCAGGTGCATAAAGGCGGAGACTATATTATTTCACGCGCCACATTCCCGTCGTATTTTATCAAAAATAGTGGAGCCATTGAGCAGGCTTGGTGTGAGCTGGACTTACAGATTTTCCGCCAGCATATAACACCGGCGCTGAATATTACCCGGCGGTTTGTCGGTAGTGAACCGTTCTGTCCGCTCACCCGCCAGTACAATCAGGCCATGTTTGCCAAGTTAAGTACTGCCAATGCATCGTTCACCGCCATTCAGGTGGTGGAGTTGCCGCGCATGACCGATGCCGGTGGGGCGCCCATTTCCGCATCGCAGGTGCGCCGGTTACTGGCTCAAAAACAATTTGACGCCATTAAATCACTGGTTCCCTCCACCACATTCCAGCATTTACAGCAAAAGTGCTATGTTTTAACGGCATGAATTAACAGGATTCTAAGCAGAGATACTTTTATGAAGATTATAAAGGAAGCGTTAGCCGGTACCGTCGAGTCCAGCGACCTGATGGTGAAGGTTGCGCCCGCCAACGGCGAACTGGATATCGTGATTCGCAGCGAAGTCTACAAACAGTTTGGCGAACAGATCCACCAGGTGGTGAAAGAGACGTTACAAAAAATGGATGTAATCGAAGGGCTGATCGTAGTGGAAGATAAAGGCGCGCTGGACTGCGTCATCCGCGCCCGCTTACAAAGCGCCGTTTTGCGCGCAGTGGATGATGCTAGGCTCAACTGGGAGGCTCTGCAATGAGTACCTTACGCCGCAGCATGTTGTTCCTTCCGGGGGCCAACGCAGCCATGCTGTCAAATGCCTTTATCTACCGCCCGGACGCCATCATGTTCGATCTGGAAGACGCGGTCGCTCTGCGGGAAAAAGACACCGCGAGGCTGTTGGTATTTCATGCCCTTCAGCACCCGATGTATCAGGACATTGAAACCGTAGTGCGTATTAACTCTCTGCGCACACCTTTTGGCTTGGCTGACCTGGAAGCGGTGGTATGCGCTGGCGTCGATATTGTTCGCCTGCCGAAAACAGACACCCCAGAAGATATCCACGAAGTCGAAGCCCATCTGCTGCGGATTGAAAAAGCTTGCGGACGCCGGCCGGGGTCAACCCGATTGCTGGCTGCCATCGAATCTGCAATGGGAGTGGTAAATGCCGTTGCTATTGCCCGCAGTTCTGAACGACTGATGGGGATCGCCTTGGCTGCGTTTGATTATGTGATGGATATGCAGACCGAACGCGGCGACGGCAGCGAGCTGTTCTACGCCCGCTGTGCGGTGCTGCATGCCGCCCGCGTGGCCGGTATTGACGCGTTTGATGTGGTCTGGTCTGACATTAACGACGAACAAGGTTTCCTGAAAGAAGTCGACCTAATACGCAAACTGGGCTTTAACGGCAAGTCTTTAATTAACCCGCGTCAAATTGAACTGCTGCATAACGCTTACGCCCCGACCCAACAGGAAGTCGACCACGCCCTCAACGTCGTTGCAGCAGCAGAAGAAGGGGAGCGCAATGGCCTCGGCGTGGTGTCGCTGAACGGCAAAATGATCGACAGCCCGATTATTAATCATGCCAGGCGGCTTCTGGATCGTGCGAAATCAGGCATCCGGCGTTAATTTTATCGAGAGAATCTAATGAACCAACTAACTGAAGAATTGCAGGAGCAATACCCTTGGCTGCAACATGTCACGCCGTTTAACGGTGCCAATGCCGCCACGCCGTGGCTGGCCGAGGGTAATGCACGTCACACCCGTAAGCTGTGCGACAGCTTGGAAGACGCCGTTAAGCGCAGCGGTCTGCAAAACGGCATGACAATTTCATTCCATCACGCCTTTCGCGAGGGCGACCTGGTGATTAACACAGTGGTGGATCTGCTGGCGAAGATGGGATTTCGTGATTTAACTCTGGCATCCAGCTCCCTGATGGCCTGCAACGATCCGCTGATTGAGCATATCCGCTCCGGGGTGATTACCGGCATCTGGACATCGGGCATGCGAGGTAAGCTGGCCGATGAGATTTCTCACGGCTTGATGGAAAAACCGGTACAAATCCATTCTCACGGCGGGCGGGTAAATCTGCTGCAAAAAGGGGAAATCAAGATTGATGTGGCGTTTCTCGGCGTGCCTTGCAGCGACGAATTTGGTAATGCCAACGGAACTCACGGCAGCGCTTGCTGTGGCTCGCTGGGCTATGCCCAAGTAGATGCCCAGTTTGCCCGTAAGGTGGTGTTGCTGACCGAATTGCTGGTGCCCTTTCCCAATATCCCGGCTAGCTTGGTTCAAGATCAGGTCGACTATATCGTTAAAGTCGACAGCGTTGGCGATCCGACGAAAATAAGCGTGGGCGCAGCGCGCGTAAGCAGCAAACCACGTGAACTGCTTATCGCTCGTCAGGCAGCAGCCGTGATTGAACACTCCGGCTACTTTAAAAACGGTTTTTCCATGCAAACCGGCTCAGGCGCAGCCTCAATCGCATGTACCCATTTTATGCAGAATAAAATGGAAAAACAGCATATTGTGGCTAAATTTGCGCTGGGTGGCATAACTGGCAGCCTAGTGGATCTGCATGAAAAAGGTCTGATTGAGAACCTGCTGGATACCCAGTGTTTTGACAGACAGGCGGCGGCATCGTTGGCGAAAAATCCGCAACACGTTGAAATTTCAACCAACGTTTATGCCAATCCGGGTGCCAAAGCAGCCAGCTGTGACCAGCTTGATGTGGTTATTCTCAGCGCGCTGGAAATTGATACGGCTTTTAATGTCAATGTTATAACCGGCTCCGATGGCGTTATGCGCGGTGCGTCAGGCGGGCACTGCGACGTGGCGGCTGGCGCTAATCTGACCATCGTGGTGGCACCGCTGATCCGTAGCCGCATCCCGACAGTGGTTCGCCAAGTCACTACTCTAGTAACGCCGGGAGAAAGTATTGATGTTCTGGTCACCGATCACGGTATTGCGGTCAATCCTGCCCGGACGGAAGTGCGTGAACGCCTTGAACAAGCGGGATTGCCGGTGATGGATATCGAAACTTTGCACCAGCGGGCGATCGAGATGTGCGGCGTTCCGCAGCCGATTGAGTTCACCGATAAAATCGTTGGGGTGATCCGCTACCGCGACGGCAGCGTGATCGACGTTGTACATCAGGTTAAGGAAGCCGAAGCATGACACTCGTGACACCTGTGGAAACAGGTGTCAGCCTGGAGGCACTGCTCCGCGCGAAAGACCATCGTGCTGCTCGGCAGGCGGATTGTCTGGCACAATACTACAACACGGTTATCTCGCTGACACTGGTCACGCCAGGAGAAGTGAAGGACAGCATTCGCTACCGCAATACCATGGGAGTTGCACTGCAGGCGTGCGATCAGTTGCTGTGGCAGCAGGGCTGGAACACGTTGGATCGTCAGGTGATTTGGTTACCTACGGGGCCAGAAGCGTTGTGGTGCGTAGACCATGTTGCAACCGATGTGAAAGCGCTCTGTATGCAGCTTGAACAAACGCACCCGCTGGGGCGGCTGTGGGATATCGATGTGTTTTGCCCACAGCAGGGGTTGATTAGTCGCAAAGCACTGGGGGGCGGAAAGCGCCGTTGTTTGCTGTGTGATGAACCTGCCCATGCCTGCGCTCGCTCTCGTCGGCATTCACCAGAGCAGGTGATTGCCCGTGTGGAGGCCGTGATCGATGACTGGTTTACCCGCGACTAACAGGGTTTTCCCAAATATTTCAGCCCTGGCCATGGAGGCGTTACTTCGCGAACTAGCGCTAACGCCGAAGCCTGGGCTGGTCGATCAGGACAACAACGGTTCGCACCGGGACATGGATCACCGCCTGTTCCGCAAAAGCATCGCCGCGATTTCTCCCTGGTTTCAGATTTTTGCAGAGCTGGGAATGCAGCATGCCCATACCCCTGCTGACCAGCAGCTGTGCTTACTGCGTCCTGTTGGCATCGCCTGCGAGCAGGCGATGTTTGCCACTACGGGTGGCGTCAATACCCATAAAGGTGGGATCTTCTCCCTCGGATTACTCTGTTTTGCGGCAGGACGTTTGCAGGCACAAGGGCAGTGGCTGAGCTGCGACCGGCTGTGTGATGAAGTCAGCATCATCTGTCAGGGGCTGGTTGCCCGTGAGTTAGCAGGATGCAGTGAAAATACAGGGGCAACAGCCGGCGAAAAACAGTTTCGCCTTTACGGGCTGCACGGCGCAAGAGGTGAGGCTGAGAGCGGTTTTGCCACCGTCCGTCATCATGTATTGCCATTCTGGCACCAGGAAACGGAGGAGCGGCAGCTACATAGTGCGCTGCTTAGGCTGATGGCCGTCAATCCTGACAGTAATCTGGTGTCTCGTGGTGGGCCTGATGGGCTAGTATTTGTCCAGAACTATGCCGCTGAGCTGTTAAACAATGGCTGGGAGCGCCGCGACCTAGCCGCAATGGATCAGATCCTTATCTCCCGTAATCTCAGCCCCGGCGGGAGTGCGGATCTGCTCTCTGTCGCTTGGGTGCTGGCGTCACTCGAGGTATAGCGACGCGCTAATCCGGGCTTTGTTGAATAAATAGAACTTTTGGGTAATCATCGGAGCAGATCACCACAGTTGTTTCAAAATCAGGTCTCCATGGCAAAACAAAATTTTAAAATCACCAACTGGCCCTCTTATAACAAGGCCCTCAAGCAGCG
>NZ_JAHWCO010000575.1:0-1999 GCF_020054415.1 Candidatus Symbiopectobacterium sp.
AAGTTTGTCAGCTCGCTTATATACTGAAGAGAAAGGGAAAGACTACGCACAAAAACTATTAGGGCATAAATCAGCAACCATGACCGACAAGTACCGGGATGTACGTGGCTCAGAGTGGACAGAGGTGTAATTATTTCGATCGAATTTCGAGTAATTTCGATCGATACGCTATAACTTATTGAATAATAATCCCGGTATTTTTATGCCGCTGTGTAGCACACAGCGTCATGCAAACGGCAGTCTTCTGCCGTTTGCTCTGCGAGCACCAACACCAGTGGAAAAAACAGGACAAATCAAATCGATCAGGAAAGTGAACGACTAAAGGCGGAGGCATCCTTCGCCAAGGCGTCAATATAGCCGCCAATCACTTTAATGCGCTGCACCAAGGGATTTCGTTCCGGCGACGCATCCATAGAGTTTAACAGAATCACTAACTTTTCGATCTGCGCGCACAGCTCCGCTTCCCGCTGTTGGGCCTGCGTGAGCTGCTGCTGCCAGCGTTCACGATCCTGACGCCAGCCTTGCTGCTGCAACCTGACACAACGTTCCAAATCGGTAAGCGCACTTTCCAGCGCCGGTTCCCACTCATCCACCCACATAGCGATTCCTTAGCACTCTGATCCCGCGAATTATAATGATTGTTGGCACGGACAACAAACCTTCTGGCATACCGTCCCGATTATCGAGTGTCGCCATAGGGAATGACACAAATCACATTAAATAAACATTTATTTCACATATCATCCAACACTCGCTACAGTAAACTCATCAGACCAGTTTATTACGCGGTTTCTGTGGAGAGCACCATGCACGCTTACCCCAAGCTTTTTTCGCCCCTCAATTTGGGCTTCACCACGTTAAAAAACCGCGTCATCATGGGTTCGATGCACACCGGTTTGGAAGATCATCCACAGGGCACTGAACGGTTAGCGGCATTTTACCGAGAACGCGTACAGGGCGGTGTAGCACTGATTTTTACTGGCGGTATTGGGCCCAACGCCAAAGGTGCCGTAGTCGCTGGCGGAGCGACGCTTGGACATGAAAAACAGCTACCTCACCATCTCCCAATAACCGCTGCGGTGCATGAAGCGGGAGGGAAAATTACGCTGCAAATTCTGCATGCCGGGCGCTACAGCTATCAACCCGATCCCGTTGCACCTTACGCCCTTCAGGCACCGATCAGCCCCTTCCTTCCCCACGCCATGACCCATGAGGAGATTTTACACACCATCGCTGATTTTGTGCGCTGTGCGGCGCTGGCCGAACAGGCAGGCTATGACGGTGTGGAAATCATGGGCTCTGAAGGGTATCTGATTAATCAGTTTCTGGTCGAACGCACCAACCAGCGGCATGACGACTGGGGTGGCAACCAACAGAACCGCCGCCGCTTCGCGTTGGAGATTGTGCGTACCGTGCGCCGTGCGCCGTGCGCCCGGATCACACTTTTCATCTATACCCAATAAACCTCAAGATGCAGGTTTGAGCACCTGAAAACGATCATGAATTCTGGACGTCAGCGAGTCCGCTATTTCTGGTAGCGTATTGGGCTTTGTTGAATAATAGGGAATAATGCTGTTATGACAAGCCTGTTTTGGATTAAAATGCTGATCGCTCCGGGATGCATCACCAAGCTCTGGATTTAACATACTGATTTTACGTCAAGGGAATCCGCAGCCTTTATGGCTACGCAGCATAATATCTATTTATTCAACAAAGCCAGTTAGGCCTCATGAGAAAAGTGTACACCTGAGATGACAAGCAGTTTCAACCAAAACTGGGCTTTGTTGAATAAATAGAACTTTTGGGTAATCATCGGAGCAGATCACCACAGTTGTTTCAAAATCAGGTCTCCATGGCAAAACAAAATTTTAAAATCACCAACTTGCCCTCTTATAACAAGGCCCTCAAGCAGCGCGGTTCTCTAACCGTATGGCTAGATGAATCAGCCATTGCTGCATGGACGGAAAAAAACACTACTGAACGGCGTGGACGACCGCTC
>NZ_JAHWCO010000572.1:0-17239 GCF_020054415.1 Candidatus Symbiopectobacterium sp.
CCATAAAGGCTGCGGATTCCCTTGACGTAAAATCAGTATGTTAAATCCAGAGCGTGGTGATGCATCCCGGAGCGATCAGCATTTTAATCCAAAACAGGCGTGTCATAACAGCATTATTCCCTATTATTCAACAAAGCCCAATTCAAGGGCAAAGCGATAAATGGTAAGCCTGTTTAGAGGGGTGCGGTGACTATTTGGGGTTGCATGTTAAGCTGCTGCCTTAATTTCTCTATTTCTGATCGTAACGGCTGCACTATCGCTCCTAGCTGTCGCGTGATTTCCTGCTGGATACTTTCTTGTTGTTCTGGTTTATCAGGGAGTAACGAGTTGCACCCGCTCAGTGATTCTGCTTTTCTTGCAGCCAAAATTGTTATACCGATAAATTTAATTTCATTCATATAATCGTATAATTTTGCAAAAGCGTCAGTGAATTCAATGTATTCTGTTTTCTTCGACTTTTTATAGCACTCATTTATTGCATCACGAATACTAAGTGACCCAACGGTGCAGGAAATAAATAATAACACTCCACGCAGGGCAATAAATAATAGGGGGACTGCAATAGACAGCGTCGGAATGGCTATAGGCAGAATAAATACGGTGGCTGATAACGCCATAGCGATAATTGAAAGGGCTATTCCAACCACCATCCGCTTGGAAAAAAAGCATCTTTGAGATGCATCACCATGGATGATTCTGTCGCTCTCCCTGATGTCTGACAAGGTATTGAAGAACAAATCCGCAATGTATTCAATTTCCTTTATTTTTTCTTTCAATTCAGGTGTGATGCGATTTGAAGCCGATTCGTCATGGTGCAGCGCTAAGATTTCTTCCACAACCTCGAGATCAATTTCGCGTAACTTTATCTGGCACTGTAAGATATTTTCATAGGTGGCAGAATCACTGGCAAAATGTCGGGAATAATTCTTTTCCATCAGCGCAGCCCGTAATGCCGGGAACTTCTCCCATTTCTTTTTGGTGAATGTATTACTGATATTACTGACATGAAGTAATTTTTGTGGCCACGCGGCTTTATCGGGGTTTATCTGCGAAGATTTACCCATGAAGGTAGCATCTTGACTCTGGTTTAATGGCTGGTAGTTGTCCATTGAATGAAACGGGTTAGCCTGAATTGATCCAGTGACACACATAGAACCCCCTCGAATAAATTGCCTGACTCATTTCATCTATAGGTTTATCTGAGAGCGGTTTTTTGTCACTCGGGTATTTACTGGGGGGGGCGTATTTTTTCATGTGAGCTACAGCAAAAATTGGTTATTTTATCTTGGCAGCAAAACGGACAACCTGGGGGTCGTGTATTCAATGAGTTGATGTAGCATCAAACGTAGTACTCGCGTTCGATGTAAGTACCGATGCTCCTATCGTGCATTTCGGATGATTTTGAATACCCGAGCGTCTTGCGATTGACCCGTTGCAATAGGTCACACAGTGTCAGATGTGCACGCTCAATACGCTGTGTATACAGCTTGCTAACAATGTGTTTTACTTTTGGAAGTTCGTCGTTGTAAGCCCTGTAGCCGTCCGTGTTTGCATGACTGACGACGGTAACGCTGATGGCCACTTTTGCCATAACAGTGTTTTTTCACAGGAGATGTCTGTTCACAAAACGGGCATCTTACATCAACTTTAGCCACTGTATTCCACATCCAAAACCGGACATTCACACTGCAATCAACATATTGAATACACGACCGCGTTTGAACCGTATAACCCTGTGATTCAACGCATGAGTATACGAAAAAACATTACTTTATTCTTTGTTTATAAATAACAGAAACCACTCGATATGGATACGTTAAACAATGCCGCACGAAATAAAGGTACAAAATATGAAGTTTTGCACGCGCAAGAATGACGGAAGAAATAAAGATATAATGCGGCCGAGCCGATAAATCAGCCCGGCCCACAGATTACGGATGAGCGACGAAACCTACCGCGTCGTACACTTTTTTCAGCGTCGCAGTGGCTTTGAGACGCGCTTTTTCAGCACCGTCACGCATCACCTGTTGCAAGAAAGCTTCATCGTTGCGGAAATGATGATAGCGCGCCTGCAACTCGGTCAGCATACCGGAAACGGCTTGTGCGACCTTGCCCTTCAGGTGGCCATACATTTGGCCTTCAAAGGCTTTTTCCAGTTCAGGAATCGGTTTTCCCGTAACCCCGGACAGAATATCCAGCAGGTTGGATACCCCTGCCTTGTTGGCAATGTCATAACGCACTACTGGCGGTTCATAGGAATCCGTCACCGCACGTTTGATTTTTTTCACTACTGTTTTCGGATCTTCCAGCAGTCCAATCACGTTATTGCGGTTGTCATCGGACTTGGACATTTTTTTAGTGGGGTCCAGCAGCGACATCACACGCGCGCCGGATTTGGGAATAAACGGCTCTGGCACTTTGAAAACGTCACCGTAGAGCGCATTGAAGCGCTGAGCAATATCGCGGCTCAATTCCAGATGCTGTTTCTGATCTTCACCCACTGGCACTTGATGGGATTGATACAGCAGAATATCGGCCGCCATCAGCACCGGATAGTCAAACAAACCGGCAGTGATGTTGTCGGAATAGCGCGCTGATTTGTCTTTGAACTGCGTCATGCGGCTCAGTTGACCAAAGTAGGAATAGCAATTTAGCACCCAGCTCAGTTGCGTGTGCTCTGGCACATGAGACTGAACGAAGATGGTGCTTTTCTGCGGATCAATACCACAGGCCAGATAGAGCGCCAGCGTATCCAACGTTGCTTTGCGCAACTGCTGGGGGTCCTGACGCACCGTGATGGCATGCAGGTCAACGATGCAGTATATGCAATCGTAATCATCCTGCATGTTCACCCACTGACGTAATGCACCTATGTAGTTACCAATGGTAAGTTCACCGGACGGCTGTGCACCGCTAAAAACTATGGGCTTATTCATGCTGACGCTTCCTGATTTTTTGACGTAAGTGGCACCACCAGGGGCAAAAGTTGTGAGAAGCGCTCAAGCACCACGTCAGGTTGACTCAGCGCAATGGCTTCTCCGTAGTTATAGCCATAAGTCATGCCCACGTTCGGGCAACCTGCGGCCTGTGCAGCCTGAATATCGTTGCGCGAATCGCCGACAAACAACAATTCGGATGCCAGTAACCCCTGCTGTGCCAATACCAGATAGAGCGGCGCAGGGTGCGGCTTTTTCATTTTGACATCATCACCGCCAACAATATGGCTAAACAACCCGGCAATACCCAGCGTCTCCAGCAGCGGCGCGACAAAAGGCGTCGGCTTATTGGTGACTAACGCCAGCGGGTAGCCCCAGTCAGCCAGTTGGTTCAGCGTGGCGTGCACGTCGGGAAACAGTGTACTGCCGCTGTCCACCGTTTGCGCATAGTAGCGATCAAACAGTTCGCGCGCCGTGCGGGTATCTTGCGCCGTAGGCGTCATTCCCGACCAGCACAACGCCCGTTCCACCAGCTCATCAGCACCGTTGCCGATCCAGGTAGCAACGCGCGCTTTACCCGCCTCAGGCAGATTCAGCGCTTGCAGCGCCATATCAACGGCATCCGCCAAACCCGGCGCGCTGTCGACCAGCGTGCCATCCAGATCGAAAGCCAACCCGCGAACCATATTGATGTCAGCCATGAGATACCTTACTCAATTCACTGCGCATGTTATCAATGACAGCGCGATAATCGGGGTGACCGAAAATAGCAGAGCCTGCCACGAACATATCCGCACCGGCTTGCGCAATCTGGGCAATGTTATCGACTTTTACACCGCCATCCACTTCCAGTCGAATGTCATAGCCGCTCTCATCGATGCGTTGGCGCACCTGACGCAGCTTATCTAACGTGCCGGGAATAAAAGATTGCCCGCCAAAGCCAGGATTGACCGACATCAACAGAATGATATCCAACTTATTCATTACATAATCAAGGCAACTGAGCGGCGTCGCCGGATTCAGCACCAGCCCGGCTTTGCAGCCGTGATCCTTGATCAGTTGCAGCGAGTGATCGACATGCTCGGAGGCTTCCGGATGGAAGATGATAAAGCTGGCACCGGCTTCGGCGAAATCGGGAATAATACGGTCTACCGGTTTCACCATCAGATGAACATCGATAGGAGCGGTAATGCCGTAGTTGCGCAATGCTTTAAGCACCAGCGGCCCGATAGTCAGGTTGGGAACATAGTGGTTATCCATGACATCGAAGTGAACCACATCGGCTCCAGCAGCCAGCACACTGGCGGTGTCTTCCCCTAACCGGGCAAAGTCGGCCGATAAGATGGACGGAGCGATCAAGAAAGGCTTCATTCGTATCTCCAAACAGTTTGTAGGATAACCAGCGCTATGCGCGCGCATCGGGTATTAACGCAGTGGCGCACCATAGAGCGCCAACAGCTCATTAACCTTGCTCCGCCCCATGATATTGCGACTGATGGTGCGTCTCGCCCTTACCACATACAGCACCGCATCCTGATACCACGCTCGAGTCAGCTCTGTATCATGGTTGGATATCAGTACGGGAATGGCACTATCCACCGACAACCGATACGCCAGCGTCGCCAGGCTATGTTGATCGATGTTCTTGAAATTATTCGTGTGATACGCCGTAAAATTCGCCGTTGCGGAAAGCGGAGCATAAGGAGGATCGCAATAGACCACCGCTCCTTGCGTTGCTTTGAGCAAAGTCTGCTGATAATGCTCACAAACAAAAGTGGCATTGCGCGCTTTGAGGGCGAACCAGCGTAACTCCTCTTCGGGAAAATACGGTTTTTTGTAACGGCCAAAGGGCACGTTGAATTCGCCCCGCATGTTATAGCGGCACAATCCGTTATAACAGTGGCGATTCAGATACAAAAACAGTACCGCACGACGATAAGGCACCGCACAAAGATTGAACTCATCACGCAACAGATAAAATATTTCCGCCACGTTGTACTCATCGGTGAACAGTTCGCGCGCGTCACGAATGAAATCGTCGGTTTGCGTCTTAACGATATCGTAGAGATTGATGAGGTCACTGTTAATGTCCGCCAAGATGTAACGGTCGTATTCCGTATTCAAAAACACCGAACCGGCCCCGACAAACGGCTCAATTAAACAGTCTCCTTCAGGTAGATAGCGGCGAATCTCTTCTACCAGCGGATACTTCCCACCAGCCCATTTTAAAAAAGCGCGGTTCTTCTTCATGCCGTCGTTAGCTACTCATTACATTTCAGAGCCGCGGATTGTACTCTGTGTCAGACAGCACATCAGGGCTAAAATTGGTGTTACTTATTCAAGTCCTGCTTCACCTGACAGATCGGCTTAACCCATGGTTTTTGTGCCTGCACGGCCGCAGGAAGCGATGCCGCCGCCTGTTTCGCTTCCGCAGAAGAAGCGTAAACACCGTTCACCAATACATACCAAGGCTTACCGTCCCGCTTGGTTTCATAAACCCAGGCGTTGGGTAGGTTGTGCTGTGTGGCGTAAGCTTTCAGCGTATCTGAACGTGATGCACTGCTCAATTGCAGTGTGAAATGGCTGGAGGGTGCATTCTGAATCGATCCCCCCTGCTCTGAAACCGTCGCCTTGTTCCCAGAGGATGTCGGCTTGCCTGATGTCATCGGCACTTTTTGCGCTGGCGTTAGGGCTGATTTGCTCTGTGCGGCCTTATCCTGAACGTTTTTAGCATGTGCAGCCTTCTCCTGCGCCGTCTTCTCTGAGACGTGCGGCGGGTTTTTCGCTGAAGGAACCACATTAGCAGGCGCAATCGGCAGAGTAGTTACCGGCGAGGAGCCCGAGGTCGCTCCTTGCGAGAAGGCGTTAACCTTCTCTTGCTGCGTCGAAAGCGCATCCGCCATGTTGCCCGGCAACTCAACACGCTGCTGCCTGACAGGCGGAGGCGTGACTTGTGCTTGTGTCGGTGAACTTGCGACCGGCGGCGCATTCAAGGTTTGCGGCTGACCCGGCGCGGTAGCGTTCCCTGATGCGGCGTCCCCTTGGGCGGGCGTTACCTGCGCCATCGAAGAAGAAGAGGATAAATCGATACTCTTCTCACCGTTACCCGACGCTGCCGTTGGCGCGCCTTCTGCCGGTTTAGACGGCGATTGCAAGGCTGAGCCTACGCCAATGATCAACAACACCAGCACCACGATCCCGATACCAATCATCAAATGTTGACGAGAGAGCGCTAACTGCGGCGCAGAAAGACGGGAGCTGCGTTGCTGACGTAGTGGCCGCCGATCGCTGGTATCCGGTTTTAACGCATCTTCTGGTTTAAATCCTTCCATTTAAACCCCTCCAACTATAAAAAACATATACCCGCTGCGCGGTAAGCGAAGCGAATTGTTGAATTATAAGACATTATCTTCTATTAACAATCAGCGTGAATATGTCTGCAAATACCCGAAAAACCGCATTCACGCCCGGCAATCAGCGATAGACGCCAACACAATATCGTGGGATACGCCGCCACGTACTTCCGAGCGTCCAATTGCGGTAGGTAAAACCAGGCGCAGCTCGCCCGCCTGTACCTTTTTATCACGCACCATATGGGGAAGATAAGATTCTGGCGACATCGCATCCGGACCCTGAATCGGCAATCCTGCACGCTCGAGCAATGCGCGAATACGATCGATGTCCGACACGCTGAACTTGCCTAGCCTTCTCGCCGCGTGCGCGGCCATCATCATGCCCGCCGCCACCGCTTCACCGTGTAACCAGTTGCCATACCCCATTTCAGCTTCCATTGCATGACCATAAGTATGACCCAAGTTAAGCAGCGCACGCCCCCCGCTTTCGCGTTCATCCGCAGCCACCACCTCGGCTTTCAGTTCACAGCAACGGCGAATGCAGTAAGAGAGCGCAGCAGGCTCCAGCGCACGGACAGCGTCAAGATTATTCTCCAACCAAACGAAGAACTCGCCATCAAGAATAATCCCATATTTGATCACCTCTGCCAGGCCGGAGGAAAACTCCCGGGCCGGTAAGGTGCGAAGACAATCCAAATCGATAACCACAGAAGCGGGCTGATAGAACGCACCAATCATGTTTTTACCGAGCGGATGATTGACCGCCGTCTTCCCGCCGACAGAGGAGTCAACCTGTGATAGCAGCGTTGTAGGTACCTGAATAAAGCGTACGCCACGTTGATAGCTGGCGGCAGCAAAGCCCGCCAGATCGCCAATCACACCACCACCCAGAGCAACGATCGTTGTGTCCCGACCATGGGGTTTTTGCAGCAATGCGGTAAAGACGTCGTTCAATACCGTTAGCGATTTATACTGCTCGCCGTCTGGCAATATGACGTGTTCGACTTTCACGCCAGCCTGTTCCAGCACACGGCTCACGGCTTCAAGATAGAGCGGAGCTAGCGTCTGGTTTGTCACCAACATCACCTTTTCGCCCGCGGTCAGCGGCATAAAAGAAGCCGGGTCAGCAAACAACCCAGCGGCTATCGTAATGGGATAGCTGCGTTCCCCTAATGTTACGGTAATTCTTTCCATGCGCGTGGTTCACCCGCTTGGCCCCGGAGCTCAGGGCGATGTTGTTACTCAGTTGCTATCCAACATACTGATAATCTGGTTGGCAACCACCTTGGCGCTCTGCTCATCAGTGCGAATGGTGACATCAGCAATTTCTTCATACAGCGGGTTACGCTCTCTTGCTAACGCCTCCAACACTTCGCGCGGCGGATCCTCTACCTGAAGCAAAGGACGCGTTTTGTCACGCTGTGTGCGCGCCAACTGTTTTTCAATGGTGGTTTCCAAATAGACCACAACGCCGCGCGCAGACAGGCGATTGCGCGTCTCGCGTGATTTTACTGAGCCACCTCCGGTAGCCAGTACGATACCCTGTTTTTCGGTCAATTCGTTGATGACTTTTTCTTCGCGTTCGCGAAAACCTTCTTCGCCTTCGAGATCAAAAACCCAGCCCACATCAGCCCCGGTGCGTCGCTCAATTTCTTGATCGGAGTCGAAAAACTCCATATTGAGTTGCTGAGCTAACTGACGGCCAATAGTGCTCTTGCCGGCACCCATAGGCCCAACCAGAAAGATATTGCGTTTCTCTGCCATGTTTTTTGGTGTTACTAAGACTATTCGTTAATGATAACCCGCCCCGCCAATCAACCCAGCGGCGGGACCTAAACTGAAACCTCATGAGCGATAGTTCGAGAATCAGACAGAAAATTATCTCAATACTCAGGGGCATTTGGCAACCGAATAAAATGTCTCGCCCCGCGCCAAACAGCAAAAAGCGTATTAATTAGGCATCTTTCGGTAAGATAATTCCGCTTCGACAGACCGCAGCGCTCAATGTGCTAACCTTGTATGCTAAATCCAGCGCAGCGTCAAACTGAGAAAGCGGAAACGGGTAAAACGTGGATCGCCGAGCATACCGTTATACACCTATCACGACGAAGCGGCGACCAATGTCGGAGTGATAAAAATCACTATTTCACGCCGCCTACGCTCAGTTCTTTGATGTTGAAACAGTGAACCCAGCAGCGGTACTTTTCGTTCCCCTCGATTTTTTTGTTGTTGAAAAATCCCACCCAACACAATCGTCTCACCATAAGACACCGGGTCGTGTATTCAATGAGTTGATGTAGCATCAAACGTAGTACTCGCGTTCGATGTAGGTACCGATGATCCTATCGTGCATTTCGGATAATTTTGAATATCCGAGCGTCTTGCGATTGAGCCGTTGCAATCGGTTACGCAGTGTCAGATGTGCACGCTCAATACGCTGTGTATACAGCTTGCTAACAATGTGTTTTACTTTTGGAAGTTCTTCGTTGTAAGCCCTGTAGCCATCCGTGTTTGCATGACTGACGACGGTAACGCTTATGGCCACTTTTGCCATAACCGTGTTCTTTCACAGGAGATTTCTGTTCACAAAACGGGCATCTTACATCAACTTTAGCCACTGTATTCCACATCCAAAACCGGACATTTCACACTGCAATCAACATATTGAATACACGACCGGCTTTTTAATGGATGCGAACAGCAGAAATTAAAAAGTGGCGTGAGGCGAGTAAATTCCATTTCGTAGAAATGGCTAATTTGCGTCGCCCGAACCCACCCTCGAGCGTTCACCCCAAGGGGAACCGAGCAGGGCGGGGGGAGCAGAATAAATTTTGCCGCCCCAGCGAGCAAAAAGACGCGCCCACGCGTCGGTTTATTTGGGGGGCTTGCCCCGCACACCGTTTGCGTTGGGGGTAATGGCGTCCAGCCACGCCATTACCCCCATGTGCCAGGCAATAAGGGAGTCCAGCACGCATGAACTAGCGCACGCCGTTTTGTACCGGGAAATGTATTTCCCGGTACAGGGCTGCATTGCTGCCACCGCATTCGCCTCACACTCTCCCCGCATACATTCGCCCCATATCATGGGTCGAAGTCATGGGGTGAGAGCATGGGGCGAGCAACAAAAGTAAACTGTCGCGCTTCGCTTGCCTTCTCCCGAACCGTTACCGACCTAGTTCGATAACGGTTCGGGAGATCCTGTTTTACTTTAACGATCTTCTGATTTGCGGTAACGGGAAGGCCAGATTTCCGCAGGCGAAACCCCCAGCGCTTCCGCAATCAGCTTTTCCCCTTTCGGCCAGTGTTTTGTTAACGCGTTTGCCAGCGTGGAATACGCTAACCCCGCTTCTCGGGAAACTGCTGCCAGTGTTGTTCCCTTCTTTCTTAACCCGGCGATGATATCTGCCGGGTGCCAATCCTTATCAATCATCTCTGTGATCCTTATTTTGCAGCCTCACATTACACATCATTTGTTCAGAAAGTCTAAACAAATACAATGTTAAGTAATGCTAAACACTAAGTCAATGTATGATCATTGATGGTGTAATGGATGCTGCCTACTCGTCTCAAAGCCGCCCGACTACGGGCTAATCTAACTCAGGAAAAATTGGGAGTTCTTGCAGGCATTGAGGAAGAAACTGCGCGCTCTCGCGTGTCTCAATATGAAGGAGGAATACATCGTCCGACGTTTGAAATGATGTGCGCATTTGCAAAGGTACTTAATGTGCCGGAATGTTACTTTTACACCGTTAACGATGATTTTGCTGAGATGATTCTGGAGCTTTACCTTAAACATCAAAGTCATTCTTAACGAATGCAAATAAATCACCTCCTATATTGTTCAGTAAATCTAAGCAACATACATGTAAAGTAGTGCTAAACATGCTATCAATGTCCTTATTGATGGTGTCATCATGCTGCCCATTCGCCTTAAAACGGCTCGTTTACAAGCCAATCTCACTCAAGAAAAGCTAGGCGTACTGTCTGGCATTGAAGAAGCCACTGCACGATCACGCACATCCCAATATGAAAGCGGTATACATCGCCCAACATTTGAGATGATGTGCGCATTCGCGAAGGGGTCGTGTATTCAATATGTTGAATACACGACCGATGTACGGCTTCTGCGTGAGGGAAATCCCGCTGAATGCGGCTCATCGTGCTGTCATGATGCTCAGGTGCTCTGCCGGGAACGGAGAGTAAGCCGCTGGGCTTGTTGACCACAATAATATGTTGATCCTGGTACAACACGTGCAGCCAGGGATCGATGGGCGGGTTATAGGGTTCCATGATGGCTCCTGCGGCGGCAACGGAGAGGCCGTTGCCGCCGGCATTATTGACTACTGGTGAGAGACCACCACCAAACGAATGGCATCCAGCCGCCAGTTAGCCTGATGCAGATTGAGCAGCACCTGTTCCCGCTGTGTTTCCAGCGCCAGCAGTTCATCGTCACGGATGTTCGGGTTAACCGCCTTCAGGGCTTCCAACCGTTCCCGTTCGCTGCGCAGTTGCAGATCGGCCTGCTGTTGCGCATCTATAATCAATTGCTGCGCCTGAGCGGCCACCAAGGGTTCGGCCTGCTGCAACATACTGTGAACGTCGGCTTGTACCGCATTCACTAATTTGCTGGAGGTATGGCGGTTTACCGCGTTGAGCTGGCGGTTAAAGCTTTCAAACTCTACCTGCGGAGCCAGATTTTTACCGGTCCGATCCATCAGTAAACGTAACGGTGTCGGCGGCAGGAAGCGGGTCAACTGCAACTGCTTAGGTGCCTGTGCTTCCACCACGTAGACCAACTCAGCCAGTAGCGTCCCCACGGGCAGCGCTTTGTTTTTCAGCAGTGACACGGCACAGCTACCGGTATCTCCGGACAAAATCAGATCCATGCCGTTGCGGATCAGCGGATGTTCCCAACTTACAAACTGTGCATCTTCCCGCGACAGCGCCTGCTCACGTTCGAAGGTGATGGTGCAGCCATCCTGCGGCAAGCCGGGAAAATCCGGCACCAGCATATGATCGGAAGGTGTGAGAATAATCAGATTATCGCTGCGATCTTCCTGATTCACGCCGACAATATCGAACAGATTCAGAGCGAAAGTGACCAGGTTGACGTCGTTGTCCTGTTCCTCGATGGATTGAGCCAGCATCTGCGCGGCTTCACCGCCGTTGGAGTGCATTTCCAGCAGGCGATCACGGCCGAGTTCGAGCTGCGCTTTCAGTGCATCGTGCTGTTGACGGCAGGTACGAATAAATTCATCCAGCCCGTCACTCTCTGTGGGAACGCTCAGGCGCTCAATCAGCGTGCTGTAATGGGCATCATAAATGGTACGGCCTGTTGGACAGGTATGTTCGAAGGCATCGAGCCCTTCGTGATACCACAGTACCAGAAGCGCCTGTGCGGTGTTTTCCAGGTAGGGAACCAGCACCTGAATTTCTTGCGTTTGACCGATACGATCCAGACGTCCGATACGCTGCTCCAGCAGATCCGGATTAAACGGCAGATCGAACATGATCAGGTGGCTGGCGAATTGGAAGTTACGCCCTTCGGAACCGATCTCCGAGCAGATCAGTACCTGCGCACCATCTTCTTCCGAAGCAAAATAGGCTGCCGCGCGATCGCGCTCAAGGATAGACAACCCTTCATGGAATACGGCAGCGCGAATTGCTTCACGCGTGCGTAATACCTGCTCAAGCTGCAAAGCAGTAGCGGCTTTGGCGCAAATCACCAATATCTTTTTGTCGCGATTGGCGGTCAGGTAACCGAGCAACCACTCAACGCGCGGATCAAAATTCCACCAGGTAGCATCGTCCCCTTCCAGCATTTGGTAAATCTGCTCCGGGTACAGCATGTCGCGCGCGCGTGCTTCCGGCGTTTTACTGCCGCTCATGATGCCGGAGACTTTAATAGCCGTCTGGTATTGCGCGGGCAGCGGCAACTTGATCTGGTGTAGCACACGCTGCGGGAAGCCTTTCACACCTTGGCGCGTATTGCGGAACAGCACGCGGCTAGTGCCGTGTCTGTCCATGAGCATGGCAATCAGTTCCTGCCGTGCGGTTTGGCGATCGGCGGTGTCGCTATTGATAGCTTTGAGTAGCGGTTCGCAGTCTTGCTCGCTCAGCAATTCGGTGAGCAGGTTCATCTCATCTTTGCTGAGGTTTTCATCGGCAAGCAGGAGCGCAACGACATCCGCCACCGGACGATACTGCTGCTGTTCTTTAACGAATTCACGGTAGTCGTGGAAACGATTTGGATCTAACAGTCGCAAGCGAGCAAAGTGGCTCTCCTGGCCGAGTTGCTCAGGGGTTGCAGTCAGCAGCAGCACGGCAGGAATGCGTTGTGCCAACTGCTCAATCGCTTGATATTCAGGGCTAGGGGCGGCTTCGCTCCAGGCGAGATGGTGTGCTTCATCGACCACCAGTAAATCCCAGTGGGAGGCGAGAAATTGTTCAAAGCGTGCCGCATTTTTCTGAACAAAACCCAGGGAGCAGATGATTAACTGCTCGGTCTCAAACGGGTTACTGCTGTCGAGTCGGGACTCGGCATAGCGATCATCATCAAACAGGGAGAACAGCAGGTTAAAGCGACGCAGCATCTCCACCAGCCACTGATGTTGCAGGGTTTCCGGTACCACAATCAGCACGCGTTCAGCGCGCCCGGCCAGCAATTGCTGGTGGATAACCATCCCTGCTTCAATGGTCTTGCCCAGACCCACTTCATCGGCCAGCAGTACGCGCGGCGCGTGGCGTTGACCCACTTCGCGCGCAATGTGCAACTGGTGGGGGATCAGGCTGGCGCGCATGCCCCCCCAAGGCTGCAATGCTTGAGCCTGTTGGTGCAAACGCGTGTGATAGCGCAGGGCAAAGCGGTCCATATGATCGATCTGTCCGGCAAACAGGCGGTCTTGCGGCTTATTAAAGGTCAACTTGCTGTCCAGCATCGCTTCGCGCAGCTCTGCCGGTGTACCGTCATCAAGGCGTTCACCGATATAAACGATCAGCCCGTTTTCGTCGCGGGTTTCAGTGACGCTGAGCTGCCAGCCTTCGTGGCTGGTGACGGTATCGCCAGAATTAAACATGACACGGGTGATCGGAGCATCGCTTCTCGAATAGAGGCGATTTTCTCCGCTTGCAGGAAAAAGCAGTGTGACCATGCGTACATCCAGAGCAACAACCGTGCCCAGTCCCAGCTCGCTTTCCGTATCGCTGATCCAGCGTTGACCAAGTGTAAAAAGCATAAATTCGTAGCTCGATATTTGTCATTGTCGGGCATGTCGGACAGAGTAAAGCCTGTCGTTAATCCCTTTGGAGATGAATGAGTAGTGGTGGTAATGCATACCCGTTTTCAGTCAGGCATTAAAAGAGGAGTATGGTAATGGAAGGCGCGGCATTCGTCATCCATTCAACGCTTAAAATAATCCCATCTGGCCGGTAATCAGGCTGGAAAAATCATCCTGTAAAAACGGCAGAATAGCATCAGCCACCGGTTGCAGTTGGCGCTCGACGTAGTGAGTATAGTCCAGCGTAGAATGCCGGGTTTCCAAAGGCTCTGGGCCGTTGAGCGTCATCACATAGCTGATCCAACCGCCATTCTGGTATTGAAGCGGGCGACCTATCTGGCGGTTGTAGTCGTCAGCGAGTCGGGCGGCACGCACGTGCGGTGGTACGTTTTTCTGGTAATCACTCAGCGGACGACGCAGCCGTTTACGGTAGACAAGCAGATCGTCAAACTCGCCGTTCAGGGTTTTTTCGACATATTCTCGCAGCCAGGCTTGATACGGCTGCTGGCGGAAGATACGCGCATAAAGCTGCTGTTGAAACTGCTGCGCCAGCGGCGTCCAATCGGTGCGTACCGTTTCCAACCCTTTGTAAACGATTTTTTCCCCGTCAGGCGTCTGCGTCATTCCCGCATAGCGCTTCTTGCTGCCCTGTTCCGCACCGCGAATGGTGGGCATCAAAAAGCGGCAGTAGTGGGTTTCAAATTGCAATTCGAGCGCGCTGGTGAGCACTAACGTTTGTTGCAGGTGGTTTTGCCACCAGTGATTGACCAACTGGGCCAGATTACGGCCTATCTCGATGGCCTCATCATTATCATGCGGGCGTTTCAACCAGACGAAAGTGGAGTCGGTATCACCGTAGATAACCTGATAGCCCTGAGACTCAATCAAGGCGCGGGTTTGCTGCATAATCTCGTGACCGCGCAGGGTGATTGAGGAGGCCAGCCGCGGATCGAAGAAACGGCAGCCGCTGGCACCCAACACGCCATAGAAAGCGTTCATGACGATTTTCAGCGCCTGCGAAAGCGGTTTATTCCCGGCACGCTTGGCGGCATCGCGTCCCTGCCAAATCTGCTCGACAATGGCGGGCAGGCAATGCTGCTGGCGCGAGAAGCGGGCACCACGAAAGCCGGGCACTGACGCGTCGTCGTCCGGCTGTTGCATGCCGCAAATCAAACCCACCGGGTCGATAAGAAAGGTACGGATGATCGAGGGGTACAGGCTTTTATAATCGAGCACCAACACCGAATCGTACAGCCCAGGAGATGAATCCATGACAAAGCCGCCGGGGCTAGCCTCCACGGCAACTTCGCCCAGATTAGGGGCTACGTAGCCAAGACGATGCATGCGCGGTAGATACAGGTGGCTGAATGCGGCGACCGACCCGCCGCTGCGATCCGCCGCCAATCCGGTGACGGTGGTGCGTTCCAGCAGGAACGGCATCAGCTCGGTTTTTTCAAAAATGCGCGTGACCAGCTCACAGTCCTGAAGGTTATAGCGGGCGAGGGCGGGTTTATCGTGTGCAAAGCGCTGCTCGATTTCATCCATGCGCTGGTAGGGATTATCCGACAGTTTGCCTTCCCCCAGCAGCGTCTGGGACACGTACTCCAGACTAAAAGAGGGAAAATTCCAGGTAGCGGATTTCAAGGCTTCAATGCCGTCTACAATCAGCCGCCCTGGCGTACTGGCGAAGAAATGCCCCTGTTTGAAACCGTGCTCGCGCCACTCCAGTTCCTGATTGCCCCGGCCCAAGCGCAGCGGGATGCGATAACGCTCGGCATGTTTTTGCAGCACACGCAGATCAAACTGCACCAGATTCCAACCGATAATGACATCGGGATCGTACTCTGCAAACCAGGCGTTGAGTTTCTCCAACAATTGCGGGCGACTGTTGACATATTCCAGCGCAAATTCAGGGGCAGACGGAACATCATCGTGCTCAGGGCCCAGCATATACACCTGACGCTGCCCACACCCTTCCAGCCCGATGCAGTAAAGCTCACCGTGTCTGCTGGTTTCGATATCGAGCGACACCAGCTTTAATCTGGGTCGATAGTCAGGGCTGGGCTTCATCTGAGCGTGAACCACCGCATTCGGCCCGGCAGGCTGACCGCTGAACCACACCGGCGCGGTGATAAAGCGCTCCATCAGATAGCGATCGGGGGGGCGGATGTCCGCTTCATAAACGGTAATGCCCGCTTCCTGTAATCGCTTTTCCAGTGCCAGCAGTTGGCGGTAATGAGAACAATAGAGGCCCAGCAGCGGCTGGTGGTGGAAATCTTGCAACATCAAAGGGCGCAACGAGGGGGGACGCTGCTTACGGGTCACTGAAGTATCGGTATTCAGCAGCACTTCAGTGCGCGCCTGCTGCTGCGCGGGAATGAAGGCTACTGCCTGTTGCGGTGGCAATGAAACCAGCACCGGACCACCGTCAGTGGCGAGCCAGAGATCAATCTGAATGCCAGCGGGGGTGTCATGCCAGTGGCGGGTAAGAACAAACCCCTGATACGCCTGCACCACGCGTGAATACCTCAGCCAAAAGAGAAGTATTAAGTATGGTTATATATACAGTTATAGTCTAGCGTTATCTTCACTCCCGCAATCTTCAAGCACCTGGAGCCAGTACCACGCGATTACGACCTTCCTGCTTGGCGCGGTAGAGCGCTTTATCAGCCAACTTCAGTGCCTGATCGATGGTAAAATCGCCGTTTTTTTCTGCGCGCCACAGAGAAACGCCCAGTGAAATGGTGATATGACCCGCAGGCGATGCCATCGCCTCTGTGCTGGTGCGCAGCCGATCAGCGATCTGCTCGGCAATTTCCTGCGACGTTTCCGGGAGCAGCACTAAAAATTCCTCGCCGCCGCTGCGGCATAAAATATCGCTGTCGCGAGAACCATCTCTTAACTGCTCCGCGATAAATTTGATGACTGCATCCCCTGTATCATGACCGAAGGTGTCGTTAACACGTTTAAAATGGTCGATATCCAGTGCGATAATGGAGAAATCCCGGTGCAGGGTATGCCAATACTTCAGAATAGTGTCCAGCCCACGGCGGTTGTAAAGGCCGGTCATGGGATCGGTTTGCGCTTCGAAACGCAGTTTGCCAATCTTTTGCTGTAACAGATTGATCCCAATCAGCATGGCCTGTTTGAGTTGTGTGGCCTCAAAATACCAGGATGGAATCTTGTCGATATCCTCGGAAATATCGTTGGCATCCATCTTATTGGCGCTGCGCGCCAGCAACCAAACGCACAAAATGGTCAGCAGTGCCAATGGCAGGGTGTGGCGCAGGACGTTGAACATCAGCACTTCAAGTGGCTTCAATGTTTCTAACGTTGGCCGCAAGGCGACAACTTCCCAACCCGTGGCGGGAACGATGGCAAAGCCTGCCAACATCTTCTCGCCGACGTAGTTCACCATTTGTTGGCTGCCGTTCGTCGGGCCTTGATGCGGGACCACCAGATTATTGGTTTCCGTTTGCCCAATACGCCCGTTATCTTTGCGATAGAGCATGCGCCGCTGGCTGTCAGTCACATAAATTGTATTAGTCGCGACTAGATCTGACACTGGACCTTGAAAGGTTGAGAGTTACCGGTTTTGATATGGGTGTCTGATCCTTAAACAAAACGCGAGGTAACTCTCATGCTTCATACTAACAATCCCATTATCAAACAC
>NZ_JAHWCO010000455.1:0-7909 GCF_020054415.1 Candidatus Symbiopectobacterium sp.
CGCTGCTTGAGGGCCTTGTTATAAGAGGGCCAGTTGGTGATTTTAAAATTTTGTTTTGCCATGGAGACCTGATTTTGAAACAACTGTGGTGATCTGCTCCGATGATTACCCAAAAGTTCTATTTATTCAACAAAGCCATCAGTCTTCCAAGCATACGCATGCTGGTTAACTGCATGGACTATACGCTGCTTGCAAAAAACACGGTTGAGCAGGCTGAAAGCATCATACGGAGCGGCGACTACAGTCTGCATTCAGACCAGATCGTCATTAATATGCTTAAGACGCGCATATATGATCTTGACGTTTATAAGCAGGGGCATGCGGCCGGTCAGCCTGTTCACCGTTTGGAGGAAAAAACGTCCCGTAAGAGCGATTCAGCATTTTATTCAATGCACAAACTCGCATGCGAATTGTTCCCGGAATGGAAACATAGCTTCGACGTGCTTGCAGAAGAAGGGGATGCGAAATGATGATTTCCCCTGTTTTTTCAGCGGTCGACACCATGAAAGTCGAAAAAATCAGTTCTCTGAAAAGACGAGATTTATCGTGTAAGGCAAGTGTTATGAAGCGCCGCACGGTAATGCTCTCCCTTAAGGGAGGTGCGTATGTCTGACAACCGTAGAAATATTCCTGGTATTTATTCACCTGATGCCGAGCAGTCTGTTATTGGTGGCTTGATGCTGGATAACGATCGCTGGGATGACGTCGCACTCCATCTGAGTGCTGATGATTTCTTTCTTAAGGTACACAAAGCTATCTTTCAGGAAATGTCCCGGCTGGTATCAGCCGGTAAACCACTTGACCTGATTACGCTTAGTGAAAGCATTGAACGTCGCGGAAAAGACGCTCTTGAGCAACTGGGGGATTCGCTTACCTAGCTGAGCTGGCAAAAAATACGCCGAGTGCAGCAAATATCGTTGCTTACAGTGAGATTGTTGCCAGAAACAGCCGTGGCCGGCAGCTGGCGGCCATTGGTGCTGAGATCACCGAATCAGTTCAAATGCCCGGCACGAATATTGAAAAGCTGATGGAAACCGCCGAGCAGAAAATAACTCGCCTGGCGGAACGAGCTGAGCCTGAACAGGCCGTGACGCTGATTGATGGCATGGAAAAGCTGCTGACGGAGCTGGAACGTCGATGCAATGTGCCCGATGGCATTACAGGCACTCCTACCGGGTTTGATGAGTTTGACGCGATGACCAGTGGTCTGCAGCCAGGTGACCTGGTGCTCATCGCGGCACGCCCCTCAATGGGTAAAAAGGCGTTTCTGATAAGCCTTTTACTCAATTCACTGCAAAAAAAAGTGGGTTCAAAAGGGCAGTTTTACAGCCTTGAGCAGCCCACTTAACAGATTCTGATGCGCATGGTAGCATCACTGGGCAATGTTGATCTTACCCATTTGAAAAGCGGGTTGATGGATGATGAGGACTGGGCTCGTGCCTCATCAGCGGCCAGTTTACTTATGGGCGGTCTCAAAGACAGCTTAATCATCGATGATACAGGCTCACTCACACCGGCGATGCTGCGTATACGCGCACGCCGTAATGCCCGCCGCTATGGTCACCCGTCTATTATCGGGCTTGATTATCTGCAGCTGATGCGCTGTCCTGATCAGGAGAATCGTACGCAGGAAATCGCAGAAATATCCCGTTCCCTGAAAGCGCTGGCCAAAGAGATGGGTTGCCCGGTCGTTGCACTTTCGCAACTTAACCGGAAGCTGGAAAATCGCGCGGATAAGCGGCCAAACAACGGTGATCTGCGTGATTCTGGCTCACTTGAACAGGACGCTGACCTTATTGTTTTTATCTACCGTGACGAGGTTTATCACGAGAAAACTGAAGATAAAGGTGTTGCTGAAATCATTATCAGCAAACAGCGTCAGGGCCCAACAGGCACAATACGCCTGCAGTATGAAGGCCGGTATACCCGCTTTAATGCCATGCACAACCAGGCGGGGAGGTCAGTATGAGCAATGTCAGCAAACTGAACCTGGGCTCTGCGATGTTACAGCGGGGTAGATCGCCTGCTAAGGATAATCTTGGTACTGATACAGCTCAACTGCCGGTCAGTGAGATGGCAATGGTACTGACCCTTGACCAGCTGCGCCCCAACCCCGATAACCCGCGTAAAGGCCGGAATCCACGCTATGAAGAGATCAAAGCTTCGGTGCGTGCACGCGGTCTGGATTCCATACCTAAGGTCACGCGTGATCCTGATGGTGAAGATGTTTATATCTTCAGTGATGGGGGAAACACGCGATATCAGATCATCTGTGAGCTCTGGCAGGAGACCGGGGATGAACGGTTTTACCGTGTTCACACAATTTTCAAACCATGGCCGGGCAGGCTCAAGTGCCTGGTGGGGCATCTGGCTGAGAATGAAGTCAGGGGAGACCTGACTTATATAGAGAAAGCGTTTGGTGTGCATAAAGCGCGCGTCATTTATGAGGAGCAACTGGGCCGCGGTGTAACGTTGAGGGAGCTTTCTGACCTTCTAGGCAAGGAGGGCTATCCGATTGATAACTAGAGTGTAAGCCGGATGGAGGACACGCTTAACTATCTTTATCCTCATATGCCAAGGCTGCTGGAATCGGGTATGAGCCGGGCACAGACTATGCCTCTGCTCAGTCTTCGTTCATCTGCAATGAAGGTCTGGAAAATTTTCAGCGGTGATGTTCAGCACGAAACAGCTCTGGACGAAGTCTTTGGATCGACATGCAAGGGCTTTGATGAACCAGACTGCTATGCACTGGATGTGTTCAGGGATGAATTTATCGGCCAACTGGTTAAGGCATTGCCACATCCGAGCCTTAATTACGATCGTTGGCTGATTGAACTGGACCCGCGCGAACAAAAACGCCGTGAGCAGTTTGGTGAGCCACCACCGTTACCCTCGCTCACACCTCCGCCAGAACGGTCTACTGGCCGAGAACGCGCTGATCCGGATGTGACCATTCTGCCGGCGGATACTTCTTCATCCAAACAGCCAACAGGTCTCCGGAGCGGTACGCTAACGTCATCCGGCCGCCCTGAGCCAGCACCGGACCTGACTTTTAGCACTTCACTGCCTGACGCAGCGTCAGTAACTGCCGGCAGTGAGGCTCGTCGCGAGGTACAGAACGACTTGTTTGGCGGGCGTCCTGTCATCAGCGGTGATAACGAAAATATCACGAAGGAGAATGTGTCCTTATCCTCGCCTGAGTTCGGCGCCGGCTCGCTTGTCTCGGCGTTCACAGATCCGGAAGAGGAATCCTCTGCTGAGGTACTCAGTTCTGTTGCTTTCGCGGCAACAGGGCTGGAACCGGTCAGCGATATCTGGCACATCTCCGCGCTGCAGGATGATACGGAACACCTGCAGGATATGGCATATCGCCTTGTGTTTGAGATTGCCGAAGCCATGGGCTGCACGGACTGTGTGCGTGAAGATAAAAACCCTTTGTCTGCCGGCTTTGCCGTTTCCGACAGCGCCGGCGAATTCAAGCTGTTTCTGGCTGGCATCTCCGGTTCACTACCCAATACTCAGTTCAATATGTTTATGTTTTTCCTTAATTTCTTCGGCTCGCCGGTTCCTTCGGATACGGCCGTTTTTGATGATATTACGGTAGTAAAAACAATGCGCCTTATCCGGGTTATCCGTCGTCTGCGTGAACTGCAACGCCTGGTTGCTCAAGGAGGATAAAATGTCTGATGATCTCAATGATGAAATGGCGCAGGCCAGCACCGCCCTTTTTACTCAGCGCGGTATCGATGCCATACGTGCACAGGTCCAGTGTCTGCGGCCCTCAAAAGAAATCTGCGAATGCTGCGGTGCGGATATTCCCCGTGAACGGCAACGTGCCGTTCACGGTGTGGAGCTCTGTGCCGGATGTCAGGACGTGAAGGAAAAGCAGATGCGTCATCGTTCGGCTGGCGGCAGGGGGAACGGATATGTCTGAGCAGGCAAAAGTCATCGAACGCATCCGGCGCCTGATGGCGCTGGGTACCCGCAACAGTAACCCTCACGAAGCCGCTCGAGCGGTCAGATTGGCTCAGCGACTGATGCAGCGCCATGGCTTGACAGCAGACTTGCTTTCACTCGGTGAGGTCAGCGAGTCCGTGTGTCATGGTCTTAACAGTAATGCCGACAAAGTCCCGGCCTGGTTGAGCTCGCTGGCAACCGTTGTATGCATGGCCACGGGAAGTCGTTGCTGGTTTGGCTGGTATGTCCATACAAGCCTCCAGGGTGTGAACAGCGTGCGCAGGGCACTGCACTTTTACGGTTTTAAAGAACGTCCTGAGGTGGCGAACTACATCTTCACTGTTCTTCAAAGGCAACTGAAGGTCGCTACGGACGCGCATATGTCAGGGTATCGCAAGCGTCGTATCCTTATCGGCACGCTGAGGCGCCGCGCCGACCAGTTCCGGGAGGGCTGGGTCGCCGGCGTCTGGCAGGTGCTCCATTCGTTCGCCCCGACAGAAGGTGAAAATGTCGTGCTCAAACGCTGGCTGGGCCAGCGTCATTCCTGTGAAACTTTGGCAGAACTCAACGTGCGGAACGCAGGAAGGTGCCGCGGTGACAGACTGGCCCGGGAAAAGGGCTTTATGACCGGCCTTGAAACAGAATTACATCAGGGACTAGGCGGCGCACAGGCTCCGCGACAGATCACATCGGAGGAGAATGCACATGACTGACTTTCTTTTATGGAGTGCCTGCCTGCCGGGCTGGTTTTTTGATGTTCTGCTCGTCGCTGACCAGACAATTTCAGGAGGTGGCCTGTGAGCCAGCATAATCTTTCTCAGTCCACCACGGCCATTCTCTCTTCTTATGGACGTTAAGAGCGGTAATATTCGCCGATGTGAGTCGCTGGGGATGTCAGTTGAGGAGATAAGGGCACTCAGTCAGTTGAGCCTTGATGAGTTGCACTATCTCAGTCAGTCGCACGTTTCTGTTCTGGATATCAGCCTGAATCATGAAAATTTCTGGCTGATGCTGAATCAGGTACGCAATGAACTTAAACGCATGCTGATGATTGATCGTGCGCTGGAGCTTGGCGGTTCTATTGAGCTGATTGATAAGTACTTTGGCTTATCGCCTGCGGAGGTCAGCACCCGACGTCGGCTGATGGGAATTGAGTCGCGGCAGGGGCGCACGCAGTCCCTTACGGAACCTCAGGATGCGGCGCTATGGAGCGAGTGGAAAGCGGCCGGACTGTCCTCCCCCGAATCTCATCAGGCACTGGAGGCAATGATGCTGGCTTCTGAACAGCACGGTCTGTCATTGACTGCCGTGTGGAGCCGGGTCAGTCAGTGATGTCGCGAGGCAGGTGCAGCATCACGCCGTGCAGAATCTAACGTGCGTAAGGAGGCGTGATGCAGCTGGGTGATTTCTCTCCCCGTCAGCATGTGTCGCCGGCAGTCAGACGCCGGGCACAGACGTTATTCCGGGCTGCATGCTGCGGACAAAAGGTGTTTCGCCGGCTGACTATGAACGGTTATCTCAAGATAGATGTGGGTCCGTTCTGGCGCATCCTGAGCAAAGATGGCGGACGGCAGTGGTGGCTGATGGATCATGAGACCTACAACCGTGAAATTCGCCGGTAAAGGACGACCGCTGATGACCACACAGTGCCGGGTTTATCCCGGCACTGTGCTGTCTCAGGCAGAAGAGGAGATGATTAAATGACCATTCAGGCCGACAGTATTGTGGCGCACACGCTGTCCAGAATGCAGAAAAATCTTGAGCGGCGGTCAGATACCGGTGATGTCAGCCAGGAGCGCAGCGGCCTGCTGTTTATGGGCAACGTGCACGATGCTTTTCCGCGCAGGCTGTTTCTGGACACTCGCCTTTCACCGCTCGATAAAACCGCCTAGGTGATGATCCGGCTTTATGCTCAGCAGAATGAGGGAGCCATTTTTCCTACTTATGATGAGCTCCAGGCCCAGCTCGCATCAGCACATTCAGATAAGGCATCCAGGGACACGGTCAGTCGCGTTCTGCTGATGCTGCGCCTCACCGGCTGGCTCATCCTATGTAAGCGCGTACGTGATGACCGCGGCCGGGTAAGGGGGAACATTTATGCACAGCATGATGAGCCTCTGGGTTACCGTGATGCTGAAACCTTCGACCCGGGCTGGCTGACGTTGGTCGAAGACAGCTGTCTCAGCAGGAACAAAGCCGTACGGATGACGGCGCTGGCCGTGGTCAATGACATCCTCCAGGATACGGGGATGCGGCATCGCCACAACCGCCTTGCGCTAATTGAGAGCCGGCTTGGTGCACCGGATACGCCTGTACAGATGTTCCGTCAGCGGCATACTGAACAGCAGAGTCCGAAAAACGGACTCAGTAAGAAAAGCATAAAAAACAGCCAGAATTCACAGAGTCCGGAAAACAGACTCAGTACACTTCAGACAGATAAAACACCGGGTCAGGAATCAGGCCTAAGTGATAAATCAACGACTTACACCGGAGTCCGAAATCCGGACTGTAACGTACGTTCTTTCACACAGAGTGTGAATAAAAAAACGTACGTACCCTGCGGAAACCACCATCTGCCTGATGATTTTCTGAACGGGCTGAACAGTGAAGATCGTAACATGCTGACTTCTCAGATGGCCTCACTGCCGGAGGTTATCGCAAAGGCCCTTGCTGGCATGCTGCAAGAACAACTGCAACGGGGCAAACTGGGCAACCCTGCTGGCTGTTTTCCATGCTATGTCGGGCGCGAAACGGTGAGCTCAAATTGAACGACGAGACGACTAAGCGCGATACCGATGTTGAGCCTGCGCGTCTGATGGAGGCGCATAAAGTCCCTCTAGCCAATTTACCGGCAATGCCCGTCAGTCGTCCTTCACAGGAGGAAGTTAAGGCAATGATTGCTTCGATTCGAAGAAAAGTCAGCAACTGAATTTTATGGTCTTAAGTCGGAGCCAAGATGTATGTGCATTCTATATGTTCAAAAAGCTAGCTTGCTGCGGGGCGCAGCAAGACTGAAAATTGTACAGGAGTGTTGTTGATGTAATGGCCTTGCCAAAGGAAAAGGAGTATTGAATTGCTCAAATAATGAGCTTGCTGCGGGGTGCAGAAAGGTTAAAAAATGAACAGCTCAATAATTTCATGCTTATGATTAAGAGTTTTACCTTGTTGTAAGTGCACAGGTTTCAGGACTATGCCTGCTCATCTTAACTGATACAGGTGACGACAACGATGGCAGATCAAAAATTAACAAAGACTGGTTCGCTTCAGTCAGAGATGACAATTGCGCTCCACACAAACTATGCAATAGGTTTATGGCAGGGCCGCAAACCGGGTAAACAGGAGGGAGATGCTCCGGTTAAGCATGGCATTATTGGAATGCCGCAGTTTTTTCATCGTGCAACGCTTATAAACCAGGACTCGCTCACAAACAATCCGTGGGCAGATGAAGCCATGTACAGGCTTGAAGAAAAGCTGAAAGCAGCCGCTGAAACAATGTCTGAATTGATACAAAAGCTTGACCAGGAGGTCGCCTTATTACCCAAAGGAGTAACTCTTACAGAAGTGGCATCAGTTGAACCTCTCGACATTCAGGTCTTTACACGTACTCCTCTGGGTTACCGATGTGTATTTCTTCTTGTTGGATTTGACCAGTTTGCAAAAAAGGTACTCCAAGCATCTCATTATGGTTTGATCACCCGTAACGCGCGCGATTCATATCTCAGTGAAGGGGGAAGATTACTGCGTCAGATTTATGGAACAGTGCTCTCATATCGTAGAGTGGAAGCTACCCGATTAGATGCTGCGGAGAATAATGTGTATTAGTCGCGACTAGATCTGACACTGGACCTTGAAAGGTTGAGAGTTACCGGTTTTGATATGGGTGCCTAATCCTTAAACAAAACGCGAGGTAACTCTCATGCTTCATACTAACAATCCCATTATCAAACACAAA
>NZ_JAHWCO010000394.1:0-2508 GCF_020054415.1 Candidatus Symbiopectobacterium sp.
CTTTGTGTTTGATAATGGGATTGTTAGTATGAAGCATGAGAGTTACCTCGCGTTTTGTTTAAGGATTAGACACCCATATCAAAACCGGTAACTCTCAACCTTTCAAGGTCCAGTGTCAGATCTAGTCGCGACTAATACACATTAGGGCACGGCACGCGCCGCGCCACTGCACCTGATTGTCCGGCGAGCGCTGGCACCGCTGGATGAACAGGTGAAAACGTTGCTGACGCTATTTCGGCGCGCCAGCCGCAGTACGCCCCAAATGGGACGTACCGAATAAGCCTGCCTGTGGATTAACACGTGGGGAAGATGGGCTGCGGTGCGGCATGGGGGAAATACTCGTCCAGCGTATTCCAGTCGGGGGGCTGTGACGATCCTTGCACGGCAACCATACAAGCGGCAACGCGATTGGACAAATCGACCGCCTGCGCCAGCAGCCAGCACGCAGCAAGGCCAGCCAGCAACCCGCTACACTGCGCATCACCTGCGCCAATGCTGTCTACCACCGTGACCGGATACGATGCCACTGCTTGCGGCTCGGTGTCCGGTGGGCAAATCCATGCTCCGTCCTTATCCAGTCGACAAATCAGCGTAAGCCCACATGCGTGCGGCGTACTGCTGTGCCAGCGCGATAATATCGCCTTCGCCCAGCAGGTGACGCGCCTCGTCTCGGTTTAGCGTCAATAGTGTGCGGCTGCCAAACAACGGGTCGTGTATTCAATGAGTCGCTTTATTATCGAGTTCGGTGACCGCCTTGACGGTCACTTCTGAGGAAAGGCATTTACACAAAATCTTAAACAGGCTCCCAAGTACTGCTTATTGCTGTGTGTTGTCTTTATGCCATTTCATGTTAATGGACTGTCTTTCTGGTTGTATTCTTCACTATTGCACGGCATTTTCACTACGTATTTTTCCGGGTGTTGCTAAGAGTCCTTTCGTATGCCATTGAGACAACCGCTGGCATACCTGTTCAGTTCACATTTTCTGCTCTGAGCGCTGTTCTCATCGCACGATCTACTTAAATAACAAGGATATTATTGTGATCTATGTCGTGAGACGCTGTTTTGTGGTCAACTAAATGACCCCCCCCTAGTGTTGGCACGTCTGCATTCAATGTATACAGTTCATAGTACAAAAGAAAGTCCAATTAAATTCCATTTAGATACCAATACCAGTCCTGAGTCTTGTTTCGTGGTAATGTGCTCTTGCCATGTTGACACCTGTCGGGGGATGCTTCCCGTGGCGTAAAAAAACACTATAAGGCCGTACTATGCAGGAGCTATTTCGTTGGGTCAGGCAAACACTTGAGAAACCCTCTACAGCGCCGCGCTATATGCAATTGGCGATGGTTTTGGAGCAGGGTATTAACCAAAACAAAGCGCTGGCGGGGCAGTTTTTTCCTGCTGAACGTGCGATCGCGCGGCAGTTGGACATTTCTCGCGTTACGGTCTCTCGCGCATTGTCGCTGTTGGAAGAAAAAGGATTGATTGTGCGCCAGCAGGGCGTCGGGACGCGTATCAGCCAGCATCTTGACTATTCACTGGATGATGAAGAAGCCGGGTTCACCAAGCTGGTGTTGCAAGCCGGAGGTATTGCCGGTAATCGCTGGCTGGAGCGCACCACCACGCTGTTACCGGATGATGTCGCCAGCAGCGTTCCTGCCTTGAAAGGTGAGCGCGTGACCAAACTGCGGCGTGTACGATTGATCAACGGTGAACCCGTGTCGCTGGAAACGACATGGATCCCGTTGGCGCTGTTGCCTGGGCCGGAAATTCTGGAGTACTCGCTCTATCAATACTGGGCGGAACGTGGGATTCTCCCTGCGAAAAAGAAGGTGCGCATCAAGGCGATTGCGTGTCAGGCTGAAACCGCGCGTTTGTTAAATATTCAGCTAGGCATGCCGCTGCTGTTTTATCGCCAGCATACCTATAACGCGCAAAATGGCTTGCTCGAATATTGTGAAATTTATTGCCGCAGTGATATCTACGAAATACAGATATCCGACTGAAACCGTGTCTCAGCCAGCCTCGTTGCCATTGAGGCTGGCTGTCTCGTCAGATTACTGACAACCGCCGTGGTCATGGCAGTATACCCACTCCGCTGAACCCACATCCGGACTTGTTGCCGGGTCGTCGAAATACATCCGATCGTAGCCTATGTGTGCGTTAACGCTCGCGGTAAGGCTTAATATGCTCGCCAGGAGCAGATATTTGATTGCATTTTTCATCGGTAACATCTCCATCATTCATAGGGTTTGGGTATTACTCGAACGCCTGAACTGCGCCATGAAGCATGTAATATGTTCTTTACCCGATCATTGGATGCGGGAAGCTCATTTGGGTCGTGTATTCAATATATTGATTGCATTGTGAAATGTCCGGTTTTGGATGTGGAATGCAGTGGCTAAAGTTGATGTAAGATGCCCGTTTTGTGAACAGACATCTCCTGTGAAAAAACACGGTTATGGCAAAAGTGGCCATCAGCGTTACCGTCGTCAGTCATGCAAAC
>NZ_JAHWCO010000700.1:0-2119 GCF_020054415.1 Candidatus Symbiopectobacterium sp.
GTGGGTGAAGCCATGGCCATGGTCAAAGCGCTTAACCGGATCACGCTATTAGGAATGCCGAACAGTATTCGCATCACGTAACAATCGACCCGTATGGGGCGCAGTCGTTACAAGTTCTGATTTATTCAACAAAGCCATAATTCGGTTCCCGTTATTACCACTGAGTTATTGGCTCAGCTATATGGCTCTGATGCCATACGTATCCAGCAAAATTATCTGCGAAATGCCGAGATATTCATTGAGTGTAAGCATTTCTATAAATTGGAAACGACTGAATTAAGAGAGCTAAAGCACAGACTATCTTTAAGCGAGTCTGTGAAAATAGCCCCGAATGTTCGCAGCCTCATCCAGTGGACAGAACGTGGAGGGCTTTGTTGAATAAATAGATATTATGCTGCGTAGCCATAAAGGCTGCGGATTCCCTTGACGTAAAATCAGTATGTTAAATCCAGAGCGTGGTGATGCATCCAGGATGCGATCAGCATTTTAATCCAAAACAGGCGTGTCATAACAGCATTATTCCCTATTATTCAACAAAGCCAACGTGGAGCGGCAAGACATGCCAAGATGCTCGAAACCGATCAAGCATGGGAAGTATTCGAGCAACTGGAAGATTGCTACTTCAATACTGAACGCGCTAACAATCCGTCACAGTACCAACCAGAAGCCCGAGAGCTACTAACCTCCGACGATACATCTCATCTTGCGCGACTTATCTGGGGCATATCTAACGGCTTCCGATTCGAGCGCTCATGGAGCAATGCCATCTGGCACGCACTGCGCTATGCGGCGGGCGTCTCTTCTCTACAGCATTTTGGCGTCAGTCATATTCCGATACTCGCGGAAGAGTGCCAACGTATTTACAGTTTCACCAATGCGCTGAAAGAAGTCATGTACGACGCTGAAAAGCAAGCTGTCCGGCGAGTTATCAAGAATCGTGAGGATGCGGACGCGGTGGTATCAGAAATGAAACTGCTACTTGATGAAACTAATCAGTCGCGCAATCTGTCGCTGACGAATACCTTAGCACGATGGCAACATGCTGATATCCAGCGCTTCCTACAATGCCATTAACGCTTGACGTTAAATAACTGATCAAACGTTCAGTGAAATGCTTGACTGTTATAACGTTATAACAGATAATCGTTCCACACTGCGGCAAGAGCGCGCAGAACATGAAGCCTCAACTGCCTCCGGTGGTTGGGGATTTTTACTTATTGTAACATCTTTAAAGATCGGAATATATTCTAAAAATAAATTATAAGCATGGAATATATTATGATGCCTGTCGATTCGTTTAGTGTTCAAAGCGGAAAATGGCCTTCACCTCATGAGCTACCATCCAGTTTTGGGCCGCCATATCGCACCTTCGCTGAGTGGGTCTATCAAGTAAAAAACGAGCCGGTGGATTTTGATAGCAAACCCAAACCACCATGCGAGTCATCCGCCAAACGTACATTGATGGCAGTTCTTCGGAAGCTTTCTGGAGTGTTCCAACGTAAACAATCCTCACAGGTATCGTCGCAGGGGAAAAAAGCAAATAGCCAGCTGGATATCAGCAGCACTGGTTTGATGACTAAAACACCGAATACAGAAAACCTATTTCGATATCTCGACTATTTGGCCAAAGAGAAGAATATTGGTTGTGTTGAATTGATAACGAAAGAACTTGTAGGTCAGTCATCCAGTAACTGCATTCAAATGATGAATAACCTTAAAGGGTGGTATGGGCGGCATATACTTGGTGTGCTAAATTTTGCTGTTGAACAAGTTGCTCAGGCAGAAGAGGATCCTTTAAAGCTCTCCAATGCTTCTAAATATCCTGTCCTTCTTAAGGAGTTAAGACGTGCATTGCAGGAAAAACTGGAGGGCTACGATGGGCAAATAAGCAACGGTGAAAGTATTCTTTTTCGTTACCAGCTAGCGCCTCAAGATATCGAAGCATTGTCTAACTTGGATATCAACATATAAATGTTTAATTTGTATTAGTCGCGACTAGATCTGACACTGGACCTTGAAAGGTTGAGAGTTACCGGTTTTGATATGGGTGTCTAATCCTTAAACAAAACGCGAGGTAACTCTCATGCTTCATACTAACAATCCCATTATCAAACACAAA
>NZ_JAHWCO010000447.1:0-1907 GCF_020054415.1 Candidatus Symbiopectobacterium sp.
GATACCCGGATATGTACCCGTTTTAGGCACGGATTGCAACGGTTTTAGATGGATCACACCGGACAAGAAATGGCGCTAACATTTCTATTTTTAACTGAAAAATGGACACTCAAGGACACCACCGGAACAATAGATGGCGCATAGGCAGGCAGTAGACGCTGCGAGGATGTCGGAAACGGCATCCGTTTGCTTTTGGAACAATGACAATAAACATGAATATGACCCCACAACGCGCCACGCTGGCAGGCCTGTTAGCGACTCTGCTTTGGAGTACTTCTGTCGGCCTGTTACGCAGTTTAACCGAAGCCATCGGTACTGTCGGCAGGGCGGCGATGATATACAGCACCTGTACGCTCTTTCTGGTGCTGTTCTCCGGATTCCCGTCTCTGCGCGGTTTTTCCAAAGGCTATTTTTTCGGCGGTGGATTACTCTTCGTCTGTTACGAAATCTTCTTATCACTCTCCATCTGCTTTGCCGCGAATCGCGTGCAAGCGATGGAGATGGGCATGATCAACTACCTTTGACCAAGTCTCACGCTCTTGTTCGCAGTTTTTATCAACCAACAAAAAAGTAGCCTTGGGCTATGGATTGGGGTCACGCTCGCACTGGTAGGCATCGTCTGGATGATGAAGGGCGAAAGCCACTGGTCGCCATTAGTGATGTGGCAAAACATTCTGACCAACCCGCTGGCCTACGGCCTGGCCTTCGCCGCCGCCATTTCCTAGGCGCTGTATTGCAATATCACCAAGCGCCTCGCGCGGGGTAAAAGCGGCAATACCTTGTTCTTCTTCGCCGTCAGCGTTGTGCTGTAGGTGCAATACACGGCCTCAGCCAGGCCGCCGATGGCGTTTTCACTCACTACCGGACTAGAATTGCTGTTTATGGGGGCATCGACAGCCGTCGCCTATTCAGCCTGGAATACCGGTATTCAGCGCGGCAACATGACATTGCTCGCGACTGCATCTTATTTCACGCCGGTTTTCTCTACGCTGCTGGCCGCCCTCTGGCTGCATACGGTGCCTTATTTGGCTTTTTGGCAGGGTGTCGCCATGATCACTCTGGGCTCATTGGTCTGTTGGTGGGCCACGCGAGAGACACAAAAACAGTAGGGTTTTATCGCACTCCCTTCAGCGGACAATACCTGTTATAGTGCGTTTCACATTTATTTAACTCATTTCATCGTATTGTATGTTAAAGCGTTTTTTTTGCTTACTACGCCCCCTACAAGGGGCTGTTTGTTCTTGATTTTGGCTGTGCCATCATCGCCGGTTTACTCGAGCTTGGTTTCCCGATGGCCATCAAGGCATTCATCGACAAGCTGTTACCGGCTCAGGACTAGTCACTCATTTTACTCGCCTCAGTGGCTCTGCTGCTGGTCTACTTGCTCAATACTGCGCTGATGGCGATCGTCAACTACTGGGGACATGCGCTGGGCGTCGGGATCGAAACCGATATGCGTCGTCAAGCTTTTGAGCATCTGCAAAACCTGCCGTTCCGCTATTTCGATAATGTGAAAACCGGGCACATCATCACCCATGTAACCAAAGATCTTGAAGAAGTTGGCGAAGTAGCCCACCAAGGGCCGGAAGATTTGTTTCTTGCCATCATGAACTTTATTGGTGCCTTTATCCTGATGGCTACCGTACATCTTCCTTTGGCTATGATTACCGTGGTCATTGTGCCATTAATGACCTACCTGGTCAGACGCTACGGTGCGCAGATGACCGACACCTTGCGACTTCTGTTCGGTCAGGTCGGGAACTTTAATGTGTATTAGTCGCGACTAGATCTGACACTGGACCTTGAAAGGTTGAGAGTTACCGGTTTTGATATGGGTGTCTGATCCTTAAACAAAACGCGAGGTAACTCTCATGCTTCATACTAACAATCCCATTATCAAACACAAA
>NZ_JAHWCO010000252.1:0-1299 GCF_020054415.1 Candidatus Symbiopectobacterium sp.
CATCTGACACTGCGTAACCGATTGCAACGGCTCAATCGCAAGACGCTCGGATATTCAAAATCATCCGAAATGCACGATAGGATCATCGGTACTTACATCGAACGCGAGTACTACGTTTGATGCTACATCAACTCATTGAATGCACGAACCATGCAGGATATCATTGAAGCCGCGCGTGTGGACAGCAGCGGTAAGAAAGTGAAAACCTGTGCATATCCACTGGTTTTCACCTATGACGGCAACGAAGATGCGCTGATCAATGCGGCGGCTGCCGATATTTGCAGCCAATGGAGCAAGCCCGTACGCGGGGTTGAAATCAAAGAATTCACCAAAGGGATAACGATACTCTGCACCAACGGCTCTTCCGCCAACTTTGGTATCTGGTTAGTTAAATCTTCCGATGTGGTAATTCGTAATATGCGTTTCGGCTATATGCCGGGCGGCGCGAGTGATGGCGATGCCATCCGCGTAGATAACACGCCGAACGTCTGGGTTGACCATAACGAGATTTATGCCAAGAACTACGAGTGCGCCGGTACACCGGATGGTGATACCACGTTTGAATCTGCCGTCGATATCAAGAAAGCATCGACGAACGTGACGGTATCTTATAACTACTCCACGGTATTAAAAAAGTAGGATTAAGCGGCTCTAGCAGCAGCGATACGGGCCGTAACCTGACTTACCACCATAACGTTTACAGCGATGTGAACGCCCGCTTGCCGTTGCAGCGTGGGGACGAGTGCACGCCTATAACAACCTTATTCCGGCATTACCAGCTCTGGGATAAACGTGCGTAAGAAAGGGCTCGCGCTGATCGAACGTAACTGGTTCGAAAATGCCGTCAACCCCGTGACATCACGCTATGACGGCTCCAACTTTGGTACATGGTTCTGCGTGATAACAACGTCACCAGCGCTTCTCAAAACTCCACTTATAACATCACTTGGACCAGCGATTCCAAAGCTTATGTCAACGCTCAAGATTGGACTTCTACTGGCACCTTCCCATCGCTGCCATACAGCTATTCACCAGTCAGCGCCCAGTGCGTAAAAGCGAAGCTGGCACAGTTCCCCGGTCAGGGAAAAGGTCTGGCAGTACTGACGACGGCTGCGTGTAACTAAAGTTACTCCCCGTAGAAACCATCAAGGACACATTATGTGTATTAGTCGCGACTAGATCTGACACTGGACCTTGAAAGGTTGAGAGTTACCGGTTTTGATATGGGTGTCTGATCCTTAAACAAAACGCGAGGTAACTCTCATGCTTCATACTAACAATCCCATTATCAAACACAAA
>NZ_JAHWCO010000302.1:0-1451 GCF_020054415.1 Candidatus Symbiopectobacterium sp.
AGGTGGGTGAAGCCATGGCCATGGTCAAAGCGCTTAACCGGATCACGCTATTAGGAATGCCGAACAGTATTCGCATCACGTAACAATCGACCCGTATGGGGCGCAGTCGTTACAAGTTCTGATTTATTCAACAAAGCCGGTTTTCGCTCTCTGTAAATCCTGCTTGGTGAGGGCTCTGTTTTCCACGTGCAGTTTCTGCTGAGCTTGATCCAGCAATGACGAAGGGTCACGCCCCAATGCCAACATTGCGCTAGTCGCAGCGCTGATAAAATGCCTTTCTAAAGCGTCCAGCTTTTCTGTTGTACGGGAGGATGTCACGACGTCACGGTGACGTTCAACATTCGAACACGTTGCTGGTAGCATACATTTAATAAACCGTACCAGTGCGCCTATAAAAGTTTTTTTCTTACCCGCTGCGATGGGAAATGTCGGCTTCTCATTGATTTGCCCTGCGGATTTTAGATGATTCGCCCATAGCTTTCTGTTATCTGAGGTTACCGGCCTCTCCATTTTAGCACTACTATTCAGATGATTATTAACATAATACTCCTGCTGTTTGCTGCAAAAAAATTTTAACATTCATAAAATAACGCCTCCGCTCATTGAGCGATAACGTTACTGACCCTCATTGCGATTAACTACTATTAAACGCCCAATTCAACGGTGATAGCGATCACATACCGATGGTGATGATAATGTCTACATTGCGGGAGGATGCTTGCTGGCAAACCACGAACTGCTTCATCCCTGAATGGTGATTCCTTGGCAAATAGAGCGATGTAGTGCATAAAGGAAAGCAGAGTGCCGCTGCAATCCTTACATCACTCAACCAGCGTTTGCGCTTTATAGATGCTCCGGTAATGCGCTAACAGAGCTTCAAAATAGGCTCTTTTTTCTGGTGGGATTTTCTGGGCGATTGTTTCTGCGCATATTTCGCGCTTCTGGCTTTCCATAAAGGCGACTGTCGATGCAGCAAAATCTGCATACTTGTCACTGTATTCGAGAATCATCTTTTCAAAATTAATCATACCAACAGATCCTCCCTTGTGGTCAGCACCATGCTGTATTAAAAATATACAACACCCTGTGCAAAGCACGTTGTAGGCGACACAGAAAAACATTGCAGAAGATCACAAAGTGAGCAGTCAATTTTCCTATCACGCGATATGCAGGTAACGTTAGATGCCACGTTCCCGGTCGTGTATTCAATGAGTTGATGTAGCATCAAACGTAGTACTCGCGTTCGATGTAAGTACCGATGATCCTATCGTGCATTTCGGATGATTTTGAATATCCGAGCGTCTTGCGAGGTTACGCAGTGTCAGATGTGCACGCTCAATACGCTGTGTATACAGCTTGCTAACAATGTGTTTTACTTTTGGAAGTTCGTCGTTGTAAGCCCTGTAGCCATCCGTGTTTGCATGACTGACGACGGTAACGCTGATGGCCAC
>NZ_JAHWCO010000068.1:0-6737 GCF_020054415.1 Candidatus Symbiopectobacterium sp.
ATTGCGCGTGTTAGTTCCAGATTTTGACTGGTGCTTCTCATGCCCGAGGTGATGGTTCATTTCAGCACTAAGGGCAGCTTCAACGCTGATCTTTTTCAGCAGGCGATCAAACTGGTTGAGATCGTCAGGGGTTTTGAGATTTTTGGTCAGCTCGTTAGCAAGAGCCTGTAACTGTTTTTCGTCCATAAAGTAACCTGCTTTTGATGTTGGATTGAACATATCAAAATCAAGCAATTACACAATCTCGTGTACAGGCTCGTGGCCATCAGCGTTACCGTCGTCAGTCATGCAAACACGGATGGCTACAGGGCTTACAACGACGAACTTCCAAAAGTAAAACACATTGTTAGCAAGCTGTATACACAGCGTATTGAGCGTACACATCTGACACTGTGTGACCTATTGCAACGGGTCAATCGCAAGACGCTCGGATATTCAAAATCATCCGAAATGCATGATAGGAGCATCGGTACTTACATCGAACGCGAGTACTACGTTTGATGCTACATCAACTCATTGAATACACGACCTACAAATCGTTCGATCAGAAAAGCGCACGATTAATTCCCCTGATGCTGCGGGTAGATGAGGCCAAGGGCAATACGCTTTATCGTATTGAAAAAGCAGGGTTTTCCACCTTACTGTCAGGTATGACCCGTGACAAGCAGGATGTTGGCGGCGAAATTGGTCAAGAGACGCGCCGCGACGTTTGGTTGCTCTATTCGCTGGCCAGTGCGCCTGGCGCGTAATTCGGATGCTGGAAAATGAAAAAGGGTGCCGAGGCACCCTTTTTCTTGCTACTACGTGCGATTATTCCAGGAAGGTGAACGCCGTCGTCACGTGTTTCACGCCACTCACTTTGCTGGCAATTTCAGCAGCGGAACGCCCTTCGCGCCGGGTGACCAGACCCAGCAGGAAGACTTCACCGTTCTCGGTCGTCACTTTCACGTTGGATGATTTTACCGTGTCGGTGGCAAGCAACTGGGAACGCACTTTGGTGGTGATCCAGGTATCCATGGAAGCGGTGCCCATAGATACCGGGGTGCCTTTGCGGATCTCGTTATAGACTTCCGTCGCACCATCTACACCCATGGCTATCTGTTTCGCCCGGCTGGCCAGGTCGGTGGTGGGGGCCTGACCGGTCAGTAACACCTTACCCTGATAGGCTGTCGCTACGATGCGTGCATCTTTGGATAACTGCTGATCTTTGCTGATAGCGTTAGAGACACGGACTTCCAATGTACCATCATCCACCTGCGTGCCTACCGTGCGTGGGTCGGTTACAGTATTGGTGGCAACAGCACCGCCAACGGCAGCGACGCCAATACAACCTTGCAGCAACAGGGCGACAGACAGCACGGCAAATGCAGAACATATCCTCATGGGGGTGCTCCTTAATAGTTCTGGTGTGGGAAAAGGGAATTATCAATCAAATAGCACAGGCAATTAACGGTCAGCATGTGCATCTCCTGCACACGCGCACTGCGATGTGAAGGTATACGTATTTCAACATCCTGCGGGCCAAGCAGACCGGCCAGTTCACCGCCATCGTAACCGGTCAGCGCTACAATCGTCATATCACGCGTCACCGCGGCTTCCACGGCTTTCACAATATCTCGGCTGTTGCCTCGGGTGGAGATCGCCAGCAAAATATCGCCCGCTTGCCCTAATGCACGCACCTGTTTTGCGTACACTTCTTCATGCAGAAGATCGTTTGCTATCGCGGTTAAGACCACATTATCCGCATTTAGTGCAACCGCCGGTAAACTGGGGCGCTCCGCTTCGAATCGGTTGATCATGCTGGCGGCAAAATGCTGTGCGTTAGCGGCGGAAGTCCCATTGCCACAGCACAGGATTTTGTTACCGTTGAGTAATGAGTGCACCAGCGCAGTGGCTGCTCTGGCGATCGCATCGGGTAGGGCTTCCGCTGCGGCGATTTGTGTTTGAATACTTTCGGTGAAACAGACTTTTATTCTATCCAGCATGGTGCATTAACCTATTTTCCAAGCGATCAATTGAGCAATGCGATCTTTTCTCTGACAACGACACCGTCCAGATGCGGTGTTTACGCGCCAAAGGCGTTTGGCAACCAATCATAGTGTTCGCAGGTAATCGCCAGTATATCGAATCGGCAGCTTGTCGTGTCAAAACTCTGCTGTCGTTGCGCCAGCCACAGCGTAGCAGCCTGCAATAACCGCTGTTGCTTGCGGGGCGTCACACTCTCCGCTGCCGAACCAAATTGCGCATTTTTGCGGTAACGTACCTCAACAAAGACCCAGGTGTGTCCATCCCGCATAATCAAATCCAGCTCACCGCCGCGACAATTCACGTTGGCGGCAACGAACGTCAGCCCGGCGTTGTGCTCCAGATAGCGCCGGGCGTACTGCTCATAGTGCGTACCTGTCGCTCGCCGATTCAGGGAACGGGCACCAACTGGCCCTGGCGATATTGCAGCCAGGTTAATTGGCGGTTGATAACGCAATCTGCGCTGGCCGCTAACGTGCCCGTTGCGCCAGTAATTTGCTGGCTGGACGAATGACGTAAATCGGCAAAGTGGTTCGCCAACGCCCAGGCATCCATCCCCATGGCATAGAGACGCACCAGTGAGTAGTCATTCTTGAACTGGCTAGCCACTTGTTGCATCAGCGCAGGGTTGCTGCCTGCCAGCAAGGGGATCTCACTGAACTGAAGGCCTTCCATTTCAAGACGGAAATCTGGCCCCAACCCGGCCTGGAAACTACGCGAACTGGCATATAATGCCGGGCGTGATTGCGAGGTGGTGCGCATATCGATCATCGGTTTAATTAATGCAAATTCATCCGGCGTCGCCAGAATGTAAACCGCATCGACATTGCCGCTGCCGCTGATACTGACGGTGGGTTCAATCTGTGCAGGGATGGTTAACCCGCCGATGGTCGTGCCTGGTTGTGACGCTGAGGACATCACATTGACTGGCTGACCGTTCAGACTCAAACCCGCACCGCTGTTGATGGCCTGTTTCAGCTCTGCCGTATTACCAAAGTGTTGTTGCAGCAGCGTATTACCGCCCTGACTTTGCCAAGCTTGGGCAAAGGCATTAATCACGCGATCGCCCAACGCGCCGCGTGGCACCAGCAGCAGCGGCTGTTGTTTGCCTTGGCGGTGAATAAATTGCGCCGCGTCGCGCGCTTCATCTTCCGGTGACAGGGCGAAAAAGCACATGTTGGGAGTGTTTTGCACATGCTCGGGCTGATTGAGCGCCAGAATGTTCATGGTGGTTTGCTGACTGGTGAGTTGCTCAACGTCGTTTTTCAGCAATGGTCCAACAATCAGTGATGCGCCATCCTTCTGCGCTTGTGCGACCAGATTAGCTACGGGTTGCGACGTGGTGTCGTAGACTTTCACAGACACGCCGCTGGCGGCTTCAGGAGCAGGTGACACGCTGGCTGGCTTGGCATACGGGGCACTGATTGACGTTACCGTTCCGTTGTCAGTTGCCGCGGAGGCCGTATCGGCATGCGCGCTGTACGCCATGCTGGCCTGACCGCTTTTCGCCGCATTAAAGCCCAGTTGGATGGCATTGGCGAACACCTGTGCCTGACCGTTGAGCGGCAGCAGCAGGGCGATACTACTGCCGATACCACCACCGGCTACCGGCAAGGCGGTCTGGCCTGATGCCAGCGGCGTTGGCAGCGTTTGTGCCGCTGGGTGGCGCGGATAGCGCGTTTGCCAGTCGCTCAGTGCGGCTTTCAACTGGTCGCTCGACTCGCGGTTGTTCTGGTAGGTGGTGAGCAAATCCATCCATCCGGCCAGCACGTTCTCATTGGCGTTGATCAGCACACTACTGGCTGCCTGCGCAGACATCTGTGTCAGAGCAACCCATGTCTGATCGATATTTTTTTGATGCTCATCGCCTTTGAGCTGCGGTTCTTGGGCGATATAGGCACGCAGCAAGTCAGCAGAAGGCTGGCCTTGATGTGCGTTGATCTGCGCCTGATAGTAACGTGCTTGTTGATCTGCGGAGAGTGCACTGACGTCCAGCCCTTGCAGTGCGGCGGTTGTGCCGTTGCTGTCGTTGTTGGCGGCGGCAATTTCCGCTTTTAGCAGTTGCTGCTCACGCTGTTGCGGTTGTGCCAACTGCGCAGGCAATGCGTTGAACTGTTCGGTTGCCTGAGGGAGCTTTCCTTCCTGAACCAGGGCAAAAATCGCAAGTAATTGCCAGCCAGCCTTGTTATTATCTCGGCTTTGCTCCATTTGTTGCAGGTAGTAGTAAGAGGAAGCTCCGGCCTGACCTTGAACATCAGGTGAAGGCGGCTGTGGCGCCTGGCCTGGACATCCCGCAAGAAGCAGCGCCGCGAATAACACGGACGTGATACGCCCTGTTTGCGAACGGACGAAATGATTGGGAAGCATACTGTATCCAGTGGTTTTTTTTATAAAGATGCTCAATATTAAATCGGCAACCCGGATGAAACAATGAATCATGAACAACAAGCAGACATTTCTGCATCCACGCTTTACATTGTGCCAACACCGATTGGCAATCTGGGCGACATCACAGAACGTGCGCTGAGCGTACTGCGCGGGGCGGATGTGGTTGCCGCAGAGGATACGCGCCATACCGGCCTGTTATTGCAACATTTTACCATCAGTGCGCGCTTATTTGCACTGCACGATCACAACGAACAGCAAAAGGCCGATCATCTGCTGGCCAAGCTTCAACAAGGACAATCCATTGCGCTGGTGTCTGATGCGGGGACGCCGCTGATTAACGATCCTGGTTACCATCTGGTGCGCCGCTGTCGTGAAGCGGGTGTGCGCGTGGTGCCATTGCCGGGGCCGTGCGCGGCGATCACGGCGCTGTCGGCGGCGGGCATTGCTTCGGATCGTTTTTGTTACGAAGGGTTTCTGCCCGCCAAAACCAAAGCGCGTCAGGACCGTTTACTGCAACTGTCTGAAGAGACACGCACGCTGATTTTCTACGAATCTACCCACCGCTTGATTGACAGCCTGGCCGATATAGCAACGGTACTGGGGGAAGCGCGTTATGTGGTGCTGGCGCGCGAGCTGACCAAAACCTGGGAGTCGATTCAGGGGGCCCCGGTGGGTGAACTGTTGGCCTGGGTGCAAGAAGACGAAAATCGCCGCAAGGGTGAGATGGTACTTATTGTCGAAGGTTTCCAACCGGATGAGAGCGCGCTGTCAGCGGAAGCGCTGCGTACCCTAGCGCTGCTGCGCGCTGAATTGCCGTTGAAAAAGGCGGCGTCGCTGGCGGCGGAAATCCACGGCGTGAAAAAGAACGCGCTGTATCGCTATGCGTTGGCGCAAAATGGGGCGGATGACGACGCAGAGGATGACAATCGAGACTAATTCGCCTATCATTCGCGCCGAAGTTGACCAGACAGTCGCCGCTTCATGGTTGTCCCTTTCGGGGGATACGCGTGGAGGGGAGGAAAGTCCGGGCTCCATAGGGCAGGGTGCCAGGTAACGCCTGGGAGGGTAAAACCTACGACCAGTGCAACAGAGAGCAAACCGCCGATGGCCCACGCAAGTGGGATCAGGCAAGGGTGAAAGGGTGCGGTAAGAGCGCACCGCGCGGCGGGTAACCGTTCGCGGCACGGTAAACTCCACCCGGAGCAAGGCCAAATAGGGGTTCACATGGTACGGCCCGTACTGAACCCGGGTAGGCTGCTTGAGCCAGTGCGTGAGTGCTGGCCTAGATGAATGACTGTCCACGACAGAACCCGGCTTATCGGTCGACTTCACCTTTTAAAAAACCCCGCTTCGGCGGGGTTGTTACATGGTTTATTGTATTGAAATAAAAGGATTTATTTATACAGTCGTCCACATCGAACAACGAAAGCCTCGGTTTCGATGCTTTTCTTTGTGCGTAAAAAAAGCCAGCTCTAAGGCTGGCTGGAAAAAATGGGCTCTCACTGATCTCCGCTTAAACAACCAACGGGTGAGGACAAGCCCCACCATACCGTGGATTAAATTAAAGATCAATTCATTGAAAATAAAAGGATTTAATTTGTCAGTATCCGAATGACGTCCATCTTTGACCAAAAGACCACGGTTTTCTGGTCCTTGCCACATTATCCTGCCTCCTGCCTCCTGCCTCCTGCGTTTTTTCTTGCTACCATGAGTCATTGATTTTCAAGTTGACCACTAAGTGTCAGTGCCAATTGAAATCTGACCCACTGTGCCGAAGTAAAACTGACCCACCTGCTTCTGTTTTGGATGGTCTATGCCGCAGGCATGGAAGGCGCGAAAATCGCTTACAGATGCGTACAGGAGCTTCAGTGCGCCGATACGTGAGCGAAGCGAACTACGAACCGACAGAGACCACGAAACCGCGTCAGAGCCCTGCTGAGCAGCCTTTTGGCATAGCGAAATGGCTACGGTGAGAGACCAAATATGCATGTGCTGACGGACATCTTTTGTGTTGGGTTTTCATTGTCTCCTATGGGCATTTTTCTTTGAGATTTTTCAGCAGGTGGTAGTGCTTAAATTGGCACAGTGGGTCAGTTTTGGATCGGTAGTGACAACTAAGCAGGTGTAATGATGGGATTATTGAACCGGAACGATATTGAAATCGAAATCAGTCTTTGTACTCGCGATGGGCTTTGTTGAATAAATCAGAACCTGTAATGACTGCGCCCCATACGGGTCGATTGTTACGTGATGCGAATACTGTTCGGCATTCCTAATAGCGTGATCCGGTTAAGCGCTTTGACCATGGCCATGGCTTCACCCAC
>NZ_JAHWCO010000434.1:0-1048 GCF_020054415.1 Candidatus Symbiopectobacterium sp.
CAATCGGTTACGCAGTATCAGATGTGCACGCTCAATACGCTGTGTATACAGCTTGCTAACAATGTGTTTTACTTTTGGAAGTTCGTCGTTGTAAGCACTGTGCCATCCGTGTTTGCATGACTGACGACGGTAACGCTGAGGGCCACTTTCGCCATAACCGTGTTTTTTCACAGGAGATGTCTGTTCACAAAACGGGCATCTTACATCAACTTTAGCCACTGTATTCCACATCCAAAACCGGACATTTCACACTGCAATCAACATATTGAATACACGACACAAAGGCGACAGCGCAAAGACTCGTTACAGAGTATAATGTTGTAACGGGATTGAGTCCAACCCCTTGTCGCCTTGTAACGCTTCAATGAACGTGATGGGTAGCGGAGGTGCAGTGCCTGAACAACTTGAGCTTTTTGCTGTTCCCAATCCTTGTCGTGGCGTGTGCCAAACGGATGCGCGCGGTTATTGTCCGGGTTGCTTCCGCAGTCGCAGTGAACGTTTCTCCTGGGGGCAGATGAGCGATGCGCAAAAACAGGACGTGCTGAGGCTTTGCAGGCAGCGCGAAAAACGGATGTTACGTTCGGAAAAGGCTACACTGAATGGCGAGTGGCAGCAGCCTTCGTTATTCAACGATGAGTAGTGCGGCTACGGCCCTAATAACTTATGTTGCATGATGCAGAGAGAACAACTCTTTTGCAACGTTATGCGTTGAGAGAATTTTCTCAAGGTGTATATATTTGGTATAACAGCAATGTGGTTGCCGCCATTATGGATAAATTATTAAGCAAGGCGCCTTTTTCATTTTTTTAAATCAGAGTTGATTGCAATCCAGGGATATAACTTAGTACACTAATAATAAGGAGATGTTATGGAATGGCTTTGTTGAATAAATAGATATTATGCTGCGTAGCCATAAAGGCTGCGGATTCCCTTGACGTAAAATCAGTATGTTAAATCCAGAGCGTGGTGATGCATCCCGGAGCGATCAGCATTTTAATCCAAAACAGGTGTGTCATAACAGCATTATTCCCTATTATTCAACAAAGCC
>NZ_JAHWCO010000594.1:0-13907 GCF_020054415.1 Candidatus Symbiopectobacterium sp.
TAAAACCATTTTGCAGGATTTTTATCAGGTTACGTTCCGCAAGAAGTTATATGGAGACCTGGAAAGCCTGCAGGTAGATCTGGACAACTGGTTGTGGCATTACAATAATGAGCGAACTCATCAGGGAAAAATGTGCTGCGTACGTACGCCGATGGCCACTTTACTCGATGGAAAACGGATCTGGGCAGAAAAGAATCTGAACCAGATGTAATCTGACAGATACCTGTATAAATAATCGGTAACTGTCAGATCAGGTCTGAGCTAGTACAGCTTATCCTAACCAGCGATGGAACATCAGGCGAATGTAGTCAAACAGACGGCCAAAAATGCCCCCTTCTTTGACTTCATTCATCACGACCAGCGGGCGTTGCTCAATGGTTTTGCCATCAAGTTGGAAGTTGATGGTACCAACCACCTGGCTTTTGCTCAGCGGTGCGTGCAGTTCCGTGTTATTGAGCACATAGCTGGCTTTCAGATCTTTCATCCGACCGCGCGGAATGGTGAGGTATGCATCTTTTTCCACGCTCAGGGAAACCCTGTCGCTATCACCGAACCAGACGGGCTCGGATGCAAACTCTTTGCCGGCTTTCAGCGGTGCAACGGTTTCAAAGAAACGGAAACCCCAGGTGAGCAGCTTTTTGCTCTCGGTTTCACGGCCTTTGAAGGTGCGTCCGCCCATCACTACCGAGATCAAGCGCATTTGACCTTCAGTGGCCGAGGCAACCAGATCGTAACCTGCTGCATTGGTGTGCCCGGTTTTGATACCGTCGACGGCTAGGCTGCTGTCCCACAACAGGCCATTACGGTTGGTCTGTTTGATGTTGTTAAAGGTGAACTCTCTTTCTTTATAAATGGCGTACTCGTCCGGTACATCGCGAATCAACGCCTGGCCAATCAGCGCCATATCGCGCGCGGAGCTGTGTTGCCCCGGTGCATCCAAGCCGTGCACGGTCTGGAAATTGGTGTTCTGTAAACCCAATGCTTTCACATAGTTGTTCATCAGGCTAACGAAGGCATCCTGGCTACCCGCCACATAATCTGCCATCGCAACGCAAGAGTCATTACCCGATTGCAGAATGATGCCGCGACTGAGTTGTGAAACCGGTACACGATCGCCCGGTTTCAGGAACATCAGCGACGAGCCCTGAAAGGTCGGGTTTCCGGTTGCCCAGGTGTCTTTGCCGACGGTTACGATGTCATTCTGGGTAATCTTGCCGGATTTCAGCGCCTGACCGATAACATAACTGGTCATCATTTTGGTCAGGCTTGCGGGATCGCGGCGCGCATCGGCATTCATTTCTGCCAACACTTTGCCAGAGTTGTCATCAATCAGGATGTACGACTCGGCGTCGATTTGTGGTACGCCGGGGATCATCGTCTTGAGATTGACGTCTTCCGCATGGGCCGTTGTGGCAACGCTGACGGCAAGCAGTGTGCCCAGCGCTGTACCTAAGGTGAAACGAGACGTGATAACAATATTCATGATTGGAACTACAACATCCGTGGAGTGAAGTTAAAAAACGAGCCGTACTATAGCAGATGCGCCATAGCGCGGCACCAGACATTCCGTTACGTGATTTTGCTAAAGCAGAATGGCGTAACAAACCCATGCCCGCACATTAACAGGCGGCGGACTGGGGCGCGAGACGGTTATTGCGCGTCTGCCGCCGTGACAAAGGCGTGCTGCTGCGCTTCTGTTGCCAAACGCTGCTGAAGTTCAGTGGCCTGTTGGAGGTTTTGAAAAGGGCCAAGCTGAACGCGATACAACCCGTTGCTGGGTGTCACTTTTCCCGTCACGTGGAAGCGTTCGCTCATGCTTTTCAGCCAGGTTTGCGCACGCTTTGGGTCTCTCAGCGCTCCAACATGAACCAGATAGCGCCCGTTACTGTTGCCAATCGGTGTCGCTGCCGGCGTCACGGCAAGCGGGTGCGCTGCTGTGGTTGCTGGCGCCCTGGTCACAGGCGTAGCGGCACGTGTATCTTCCAATACGCCAGAACGCAGGGCGGTAGGAGCACCCAGAAACCCACTTGTGCTGGCACTGGTGGTGCTGGCCGGCATGTCGCTGTTATTTTGCACACTGAGGGCGTTGTTACTGACGGGCCTGTTGGCAATGGCTGCTGGCGCACTGGTTTCCATCATAGGCGTACACAATCCGCTGGCACCGAGGTTCGGGCGATCGGGCAAGGCAAAACTCTGTTTGGCGACGGTTGTCCCAATGGTGCCTGGCCCGGAGAGCGTGCCATCCGGCGCGATCACGATCGCTTCAACTTTCACTTTGGTATTGTTGGAGATATTGAGGCGATCGCCAGCCGCCTTGGACAGATCGATGATTCTTCCCGGCGTATACGGGCCGCGATCGTTCACACGAATCACCAGACGGCTGCCGTTGCTCAGGTTAGTCACGCGGACATAGCTGGGTAATGGCAGCGTGGGGTGCGCAGCGGTAATGGCGTTGGGATCGAAGATTTCGCCGATAGATGTACGATTGCCGTTGGCTTCAGCGCCGTACCAGGTTGCCAGACCGACCTCGGAGAAGTTCTGCGCGTTCTGGATCACCTTGTAGGTTTTTCCCTTGATGGTGTAATCCTGCAACGCGCTCGGATTATAGGGCTCATAGCGCGGCTCGGCTCCGCCAATCTCTTCCACCGGACTATTGTAAGCCGGGGTCGGCGTAATCGGCGCGCGCGGGGCTTCCGTGGTGGTACAGGCTGCAAGCATCAAGGTGACGATGCCGACCCAAAGCCAGTCCTTACGCATGTTTTTACCTCACTTTATAAGTTTTTTGAGAGCATCTTACGGTGCGTGTGGATTGACATCACGATGCCAAACCCTGCCATCAACACCACCAACGCTGAGCCGCCGTAACTGATAAGCGGGAGCGGCACCCCGACCACGGGCAATATGCCACTCACCATACCGATGTTAACAAAAACATAGACAAACAGAATGAGAATCAGTCCGCCGACCATCACCCGGCCAAACGAGGTTTGGGCATTGGCGGCAATTACCAGACCACGCATGATGACAAACATATACATGGTGATCAGAACCAGCACACCAATCAATCCCAACTCCTCTGCCAATACGGCAAAAATAAAGTCGGTGTGGCGTTCAGGCAGAAATTCAAGCTGCGACTGGGTGCCTTGTAGCCAGCCTTTACCCGACAACCCCCCGGAGCCGATAGCAATTTTGGATTGAATAATATGGTAGCCCGCCCCCAGCGGATCGCTTTCCGGATCGAGCAGCATCATCACGCGGGCACGTTGGTAATCGTGCATCAGAAAGAACCAGAGCACGGGAATAAACGCTGCAAGCAACACTAGCGCCACGGCGATCAGTCGCCAACTCATGCCCGCGAGAAAAAGCACAAACAGGCCGGATGCCGCGACCAGAATCGACGTTCCCAGATCGGGTTGAGCAGCCACCAATAGGGTCGGCAAAAAGATTAATACCAGGGCGATCACAGTGTTTTTCAGCGACGGTGGGCACGTATCACGGTTGATAAAGCGCGCTACCATCAACGGCACGGCAATTTTGGCAATTTCTGACGGCTGAAAACGGACAAAGCCAAGATCAAGCCAGCGCTGTGCGCCTTTACTTATCTGGCCGAACACATCCACCATGATCAACAGAATGACACAGACGATATAGAGATAGGGTGCCCAGCCTTCGTAGACGCGTGGCGGAATTTGCGCCATGGCGATCATCACGGTAAGACCAATGGCTATCTGTGCCGCTTTACGCTCCATCATGCCGATATCCTGGCCGCTGGCGCTCCACATCACGAATAAGCTATACCCCAGCAGCGCCAGAATACAGAGCAGGAAGGGCAGGTCGATACGCATCTTGGTCCAAATCGACCTTTTTTGTTGGCTTTCAGTCATGGCGGCGGTTACTCGCTTTCAGAACCGGGTGCGCTGGGTGGCACATCGGGCAATTCGGTGTTGTTATCGCCCAGCATAATGTGGTCGAGCATCTGGCGTACCAAGGCGCTGATAGCAGGGCCTGCACCGCCATTCTCCAAAACGATTGAGATGGCAATTTTCGGGTTGTTATAGGGGGCAAATGCCGTCAACAGTTTGTGGTCACGCAGGTGTTCAGCGATTTTATGCGCATTGTAGGTCTCATTTTCTTTCAGGCCAAATACCTGCGCAGTACCGGTTTTTGCTGCGACCTTATAGGGCGCATCGGCAAAAAATTTATGTGCAGTGCCGTTCTGACGGTTAGCAACCCCGTACATCCCGTCTTTGGCGATTTCCCAATAGCTGGCACGCACATCGCTAAGTCGTGACACTTCTTTCTGACGATAAGGTACGATGATGCCGCTATTGCGAGCGCTATAAAGCAGGTGTGGTGTTTTCACGTTGCCATCTTTGATAAGCGTCGTCAGTGCTTTCGCCATTTGAATCGGCGTGGCAATCCAGTAGCCTTGACCAATGCCAACCGGAATGGTGTCCCCTTGATACCAAGGACGTTTGAAGCGTTTCTGCTTCCACTCACGTGTGGGCATATTGCCAGAACGCTCTTCCGCCAGATCGATACCGGTGTATTCACCGTAGCCGAACTTGTTCATCCATTCTGCCAGGCGATCGATACCCATGTCATAAGCGACCTGATAGAAGAAGGTATCCGCAGATTCTTCCAGCGATTTGGTCACGTTCAAGCGGCCATGGCCCCATTTTTTCCAGTCGCGGAACCGTTTTTCTGAGCCCGGTAATTGCCACCAACCTGGATCGAACAGCGAGGTGGTGGGGGTAATCACATTGGCGCTCAATGCAGAGGCGGCAATGTAGGGTTTCACCGTTGAGGCCGGAGGATATAGCCCCTGCGTGGCGCGGTTGATCAGCGGTTTGTTAGGGTCATTAAGCAGTGCGCGATAGTCTTTGCTCGAGATGCCATCAACGAACAGGTTGGGATCGTAGCTCGGGGTGGAAACCAGTGCGCGAAGGCCACCATCGCGTGGATCGATAATCACCACCGCTGCCCGGCTGCCTTCCAGCAGTTTTTCAACGTAGATTTGCAGGTTGAGATCGATGGTGAGGTAGATATCCTGACCCGCTTGCGGTGGCTGCTCGTGCAGTTGACGGATGACGCGGCCACGGTTATTGACTTCCACCTCTTCATAACCGGGTTTACCGTGCAGAATATCTTCGTAATAGCGCTCAATGCCCAGTTTTCCGATGTCGCGTGTGGCGGCGTAATCGGCAATCTTTTCTTCATTACTCAGTCGCTCTACGTCTTTATCATTGATTTTTGATACGTAGCCGAGGACATGGGTTAGGGCAGAGCCATACGGATAATAGCGGCGTTGATAGCCTTTGACTTCCACGCCGGGAAAACGGTACTGGTTGACGGCAAAACGGGCGACATCAACGTCGCTTAAGGCGGTTTTGACCGGAATGGAGGTGAAGCGGCGTGAGCGTTTACGTTCTTTCTCTAAGTTTTCCAGATCATCATCAGTGAGATTGACGATGGGTTTCAGAGCAGCCAGCGTATCTTGCAGGTTATCAACTTTGTCCGGCACAAGTTCCAACTGGTAAATGGTGCGGTTGAGCGCCAGGGGAATACAGTTGCGATCGTAAATGATGCCGCGGCTGGGCGCGATGGGTACCAGCTTAATGCGGTTTGCGTTTGAGCGTGTGCGGTAGTCATCAACGCGCACCACTTGCAAATGGTACAAATTGGTCACCAGCACGCCGGAAAGCAGCAAAATACCGATGAACGCCACTAAAGCACGACGTACGAAAAGGGCGGATTCCGCCGAATAATCACGAAAGGGTTTATGTTCTGTTTTCATCCGGCAACTATTTCGTGTGTTTCATCGTACAGTCTTACTCTCTGTGGTAAGGGTGATTGGTGGTGATGCTCCAGGCCCGATACAGGCTCTCGGCCAACAATACGCGAACCAGCGGGTGCGGCAGCGTTAACGGTGATAGCGACCAGCTTTGCTCCGCCGCCGCTTTGCAAGCGGGGGCCAGCCCTTCCGGGCCGCCAATCAGCAGGCTGACGTCGCGCCCGTCCTGTTTCCAGCGTTCCAATTGGCTGGCAAGCTGCGGCGTTTCCCACGGCGTACCGGGAATATCCAGTGTCACAATACGGTTACCTTTCACCACTGCCGCCAACATCAGTTCCCCTTCGCGCTCGAGAATACGTTTGATATCCGCATTCTTTCCCCGTTTACCAGCAGGGATCTCCGTGAGCTCGAAGGGCATGTCTTTGGGAAAACGTCGCAGATAATCCGAAAAACCTGTCTGCACCCAGTCCGGAATTTTGGTGCCAACGGCAACCAGTTGCAGCCTCATGCTAGCTCCACAGTTTTTCCAGTTCGTACAGGTGACGGCTCTCTTCCTGCATCACGTGCACCATCACGTCACCGAGATCGACAACTACCCAGTCAGCACCTTGCTCACCCTCAACACCCAGTGGGATCATTCCGGCAGCGCATGAGGCTTGTACTACATGGTCGGCGATAGACGAAACGTGGCGGCTGGATGTACCGGTGCAGATAATCATGCAGTCGGTACTGCTGGATTTGCCACGCACGTTCAGCGCAACGATATCCTGGCCTTTTAAATCATCTATTTTATCAATAACAAAATCTCGGAGTGCTTGGCCTTGCAAAGGTTCCTCCTGCCTGGTGGTTCAACCGGAGAAATGTGCTCCGGCGGGTAAAAAGGGTTGCGTGTTCATGCGTGACGCACCGCAGGTGTTTCAGGGTATTATCGGCCTATTTTGCTGCCCATATTGTGGCATAGAAATGCGCTTTACCGTTTTTTACCGGACTGAAAAACCAGCGGCTGAGTATAGCATGCCCGGTGAGAGAGTGGTATGCGGGAAGCGGGTTAACGGTATAAGTCGTGAGTATCCATAAAATGCAGCACTGCAGGGGGAACAAAATCGTCGCAGGATTCACCCTTCTGACGGCGCTGGCGAATATCCGTGGCAGAGACGGTGACCAGCGGCGTGTGCGCCAAATAGATCAATCCGTGCTGCTGCGTGTGAAGAGCTGCGGCATTTTCAGCGCTGTGCTCTTCCAGCCACGCCTGCTGTTCTGGCGTGTCCAACGTGGTGGGGTAACCTGGGCGTGCGCAGACCAGTAGATGACACACCTTGAGCAGGTCTTGTCCGCGGTGCCAGGCGTGTAATGTGAGCAGCGAATCCTGACCGATAATAAAGGCCAACGGAATGTTATCGCCCATTTCTGCGCGGATCATCTCCATGGTATCAATGGTGTAAGACGGCGTGATGCGCTGCAATTCACGGTCATCCACGCTGAATAACGGCGTCTCGGCGATGACGAGTTCCACCATGCGCTTGCGCTGTTGCGCGGTGGCTTCAGGCTGTTCGCGGTGAGGCGGTACGTTATTGGGCATCAGCGTGATGCGCGTTACGCCTATTTCATCCGCCAGCGCAGTGACTGGACGTAAATGCCCATAATGAATGGGATCAAAGGTGCCGCCGAAGTAGGCGATCAGTTCAGGGGGAGTAACGCTATTCATCGGCGTTGACCATACCGGGCGCAAGCACCTTGCCACACAATAACAGCGTCAGCATTTGCATTTCTGGCCAGATGGATTGGCCATAATCCTGTTTTAGAGTCAATTCCAATCGCTTCAGCAGGTGCATAGCTTGCTGCAACCGATGTCCATTGAGCCGTTGGAGTGCCTGAGTGAGCAGTGCGCGTCGGTTTTGCCACACTTTATGCTGATCAAACAGGGTACGTAACGGTGTTGTCGCCATGTTGCGCTGCAAGGTGACCAACAGCGTCAACTCACGTTGCAGCGTGCGCAGCAGAATCACCGGTTCGCAGTCTTCTGCTTGTAACTGTTGCAACACGTGCCAGGCGCGTTTGCTTTTGCCTGCCAGCATGGCATCCAGCCAGTGAAAGGGCGTGAAGTGTGCGGCATCGTTTACCGCCTGTTCAACGCGTGGCAAAGTGAGCTTGCCGTCAGGATAGAGCAATGACAAACGTTCCAGCGCCTGCATCAACGCCAGAAGATTGCCTTCATAGCAGTAACACAGCAGTTGCGTAGCGGCATCATCCAGTTGCAGTTTACGTTGCTTGGCGCGTTGTGCCACCCAGCGCGGTAATTGCGTCTGTTCCGGTGTTAAACAGTTGATGATCACGCCGTGCTGCGACAGTGCTTTATACCAAGCGCTGTTTTCTTGCGCTTTGGTGAGTTTGCTGCCGCGTAGAATAGGCAAGACGTCCTGATGCAGCAGTCCAGCCAGTTTGACCAGATTTTCTGCCATGGCGGCGTTGGGGCCGTTTTCCGGCAGTTGCAGCAGTAGGCTTTGCCGTGAAGCGAACAGGCTGAGTGCCTGACATACGCTGAAAATCGCATCCCAATCGGTGCTTTGATCGAGTGTGAAACTGAAATGTTCGGTGAAACCCTGCTCCCGCGCGCGATGGCGCAGCATATCCAGGCTTTCCTGCAACAACAGTGGTTCGTTGCCAAACAGCAGATAGCAAGCGCGCAGCCCTTCATTGAGCTGCGCGGCAAGCTGTTCCGGATAGATACGGATCATGAACGCCCGTTGTTATCGCTGATGGCGGTGGCACGTTGCTGGCGGTTTTTCACCTCATCACTGCCGTTGATGGTCACCAGCTTACGCACTAACTGCTCGGCAGCCTGACGGCGCATCTCCTTACGTATGATGTCCTGTTCGACGTCTTTTGCCAACGCGGAGAGCGGGTTATCAAAGAAGGTGCGGAAGACCTTGACCGAGAGTGGGTAAATATCTTCACCCGGCAGCAGCACCTGTGCCTGAACGGTCAGCACCAGCTGGTACTCTGCGGTGGTCCCATCCTGGAAAATAGAGACAGTGTCTCTGGCTTCCGTGGAGCCGAGAATACGCAGGGATGCTATATCCTGACGCGCGGCGTCTTCCTCGATTCTTACATCACCGGCACGTAGCTGATCGCGAATGGCCCGTGTCAACGGACCAAAAGGATCGTTACTGGTCAGCGTTAATACCTTCAATTCGCTGGGCAGTTGTGTGGTGCCACGCAGATGAAGACCGCAGCCGACGGTAACCAGCACCGCCAACCCCAGCAACAACGTGAATAAACGATGTCGCACAGTGCCTCCTTGGCTTAACCTACAACCAGGTTAAGCAGTTTGCCCGGAACGTAAATGACTTTACGTACTGTAACGCCTTCCAGGTATTTTGCCACCAGATGTTCCTGTGCGGCACACGCCTGAACCTGCTCCTGCGTGGCATCGGCAGCAACCGTAATTCTGCCGCGCACCTTGCCGTTCACTTGCACCACGACCAATTTGGAGTCTTCCACCATGGCATCTTCATCGGCAACAGGCCACGGGGCCGTATCAATATCGCCATTGCCACCCAGCGCCTGCCACAGCGTGAAGCAGGCGTGCGGTGTGAACGGGTACAGCATACGCACCACGGCCAGCAGCGCTTCCTGAGTCAGTGCGCGATCCTGCCCGCTTTCTTGCGGCGCTTTTGCCAGCTTGTTCATCAGTTCCATCACGGCGGCGATAGCGGTGTTGAACGTCTGACGACGACCAATATCATCGGTAACTTTAGCGATGGTTTTATGCAGGTCGCGACGCAGTGCTTTCTGATCTTCGGTCAGCGCGGAAACATCCAGCGCACCGCTAGCGCCTTTTTCAGTGTGGTCATAAACCTGTTTCCACACACGCTTGAGGAAGCGGTTAGCCCCTTCAACCCCTGATTCCTGCCATTCCAGCGTCATTTCTGCCGGAGAGGCGAACATCATAAACAGACGCACGGTGTCGGCACCGTATTTCTCTACCATCACCTGCGGGTCGATACCGTTGTTCTTCGATTTCGACATCTTGCTCATCCCGGCGTACACCAGTTCGCTGCCTTCTGCATCGAAGGCCTTCAGGATGCGTCCTTTGTCATCGCGCTCCACGGTGACGTCAGACGGTGATACCCAGATACGTTCGCCACTGTTGCCGGTGTAGTAGAAGGCATCAGCCAACACCATCCCTTGACACAACAGGCGCTTTGCGGGTTCATCGGAGGTGACAAGACCTGCATCACGCATCAACTTGTGGAAGAAGCGGAAATACATCAGGTGCATGATGGCGTGTTCGATACCGCCCACGTATTGATCGACCGGCAGCCAGTAGTTGGCCGCCGCCGGATCGAGCATACCCTGATCGTATTGCGGGCAAGTGTAGCGCGCGTAGTACCAGGAGGATTCCATAAAGGTATCGAAGGTATCGGTTTCACGCAGCGCAGGCTGACCGTTGACGGTGGTTTTTGCCCAGTTGAGATCGGCTTTGATAGGGCTGGTAATGCCATCCATCACCACGTCTTCCGGCAGAATCACTGGCAGTTGATCTTCCGGGGTTGGGATAACGGTGCCATCTTCCAACGTCACCATCGGGATTGGCGCCCCCCAGTAACGCTGACGGGATACGCCCCAATCGCGCAGGCGATAGTTGACTTTGCGTGCGCCGACGCCGAGTGCGACCAGCTTGTCAGCAATGGCGTTAAAGCCCGCATCGTGATCCAGGCCGCTGAATTCGCCTGAGTTGAACAGTGCGCCTTTCTCGGTCATGGCTTGTGCAGAGGTATCGGGTTCGCTGCCGTCTAGGTTCAGGATAACGGGTTTGATCGTCAACTGATATTTCGTGGCAAATTCCCAGTCGCGCTGGTCGTGGCCCGGAACGGCCATCACCGCGCCAGTGCCGTAATCCATCAGTACGAAGTTGGCTGCCCATACTGGCAGTTTTTCGCCGGTAAGTGGATGCACCACGAACAGGCCTGTCGCCATGCCCTTTTTCTCCATGGTCGCCATATCTGCTTCGGCAACTTTGGTGTTACGGCATTCATCGATAAACGCGGTCAACTCCGGGTTAGTGGCGGCGGCGCACAGCGCCAGCGGATGCGCGGCAGCAACGGCGACATAGGTGGCACCGATAAAGGTATCCGGACGCGTGGTGTAGACGGTCAGCTTGTCAGCGCTGTCTGCCACGTCAAAGGTGATTTCCAACCCCCCTTCCGAACGGCAAATCCAGTTGCGTTGCATGGTTTTGACCTGCTCCGGCCAGCTTTCCAGCGTGTCCAGATCGTTGAGCAGTTGATCGGCGTAATCGGTGATTTTGATAAACCACTGCGGGATCTCTTTACGCTCCACTTTGCTGTCACAGCGCCAGCAGCAGCCATCGATAACCTGTTCGTTGGCCAGCACCGTCTGATCGTTCGGGCACCAGTTCACCGCAGAGGTTTTCTTGTAGACCAGACCTTTTTCGTACAGCTTGGTGAAGAACCACTGTTCCCAGCGATAATAATCGTGTTTACAGGTGGCGACTTCACGATCCCAGTCATAGCCAAAGCCCAGCAGCTTCAACTGGTTTTTCATGTAATCGATGTTGGCATAGGTCCAGGGGGCCGGTGCGGTGTTGTTTTTTACTGCAGCCCCTTCCGCTGGCAGACCGAAAGCGTCCCACCCGATCGGTTGCAGGACGTTTTTCCCTAACATGCGTTGGTAGCGGGAAATAACATCACCGATGGTGTAATTACGTACGTGCCCCATGTGTAGGCGGCCAGAAGGGTAGGGGAGCATGGAAAGGCAGTAGTACTTTTCCTTGCCGGGCTCTTCGGTCACTTTAAACGTTTTGTTTTCTTGCCAGTGAAGCTGGACGCGAGTTTCTATCTCTTCTGGGCGGTATTGCTCTTGCATGGCTGCCAGGGGTCCTATTTAGTAAAGAAGCGCTACACCCGTAGCGTGTTCCGATTCATCATAATGATCCGCATAGCATAGCTGATAAGCAACGCTTGCAACAACTGTCTCTGCACCCTAAGCGCTGATTTATACCCTTCATACTTCACGTTGCAGGTGCGTTGGCTAAACTCGTCCACCCGAATCACTTACCTGAGTAAGCTCATCGGGATTGATGAACCTCATCCCTGAGGTTCACCCTTCGGGCCAGCGCAAGCGCTGTTCAAAACGCAAATGTTTTGTCCTGCAACTTGAATTATTTAGGGTATATGGATGCAAGCCGCAAAGTTGGCAAAAAGTGGGGAAAAGAGAGGTGATGAGCAAGAATAGTGCTTAAAACCGTCTAAAATAGAGAGGGATAGCTAAACAGGTACCGTCATTGCACCGCCAATGTTAACCAATCCGCGTATTCAGGAGGCACCATGAACAAGAAAGCCCGGCATTATCGTGCGCTGATGTCTTCCATCATGAAGCGTTTAAGCGCCGGTGAACGCGATCTGACTCAGATGCTCCAACACGCCCGGGAGAGCTTGCACGACAGCGAAGATCTCACCCACCGCGAACGCGAAGATATTATTCAGTCCGTAGAGCGCGATTTGGCCGAATTTGCTCAGCGTTACACGGATAGCCAGGACGAGGATTTATCCGATAGCGTGTTTCTGCGTGTCATAAAGGAGAGCCTGTGGCAAGAGCTGGTGAATATTACGGATAAAACTCAGTTGGAATGGCAGGCGCTGTTTAAAGATGTCAGCCATCACGGCGTTTACCACAGTGGAGAAGTCGTCGGGCTGGGTAATTTGGTGTGTGAAAACTGCCATCACCATTTGGCATTTTATACGCCGGAAGTTCTGCCTCGTTGTCCGAAGTGCGAGCACGATAAGTTTCAGCGTCAGCCTTTTCAGCCCTGACTAGGTAGCTTAAGGGAGAGGCGTTCCCGCTTGCTCGGGAACGCGCGTCGCAACGTCAGGCGCTGCGATACTGGATAATGGCTTAGTGAAGGATCTTCGCCAAAAAGTCTTTAGCGCGCTCGGATTTGGGATTGTTGAAGAACTCGTCTTTAGGCGTGTCTTCCACAATCTTGCCTTCATCCATGAAGATGACTCGGTGTGCCACTTTGCGCGCAAAGCCCATTTCGTGGGTAACGACCATCATCGTCATGCCTTCTTGCGCCAGTTCAACCATAACATCCAACACTTCGTTGATCATTTCCGGATCGAGCGCGGAAGTAGGTTCGTCAAACAGCATGGCAACCGGGTCCATGCAGAGTGCGCGCAATGGCGACACGCTATTGCTGACCACCGGAGAGCTGGCCGGGAAATTTGTTAGCGTGTGCGGACAAACCCACGCAATTGAGCAACTTGGTGGCCTTTTCAAGCGCGGCCTCTTTATCACGCTTGAGCACTTTCACCTGCGCCAGCGTCAGGTTCTCAATGATGGAGAGGTGGGGAAACAGTTCAAAATGCTGGAACACCATGCCCACTTTGGAACGCAATTGTGCCAGATTGGTTTTCTTGTCGTTAACCGAGATGCCGTTAACGTCAATCTGACCTTGATGCACGGGTTCAAGGCCATTAACCGTTTTGATCAACGTGGATTTCCCGGAGCCTGACGGCCCACAAACGACCACAACTTCACCTTTCTTCACTTCTGTCGAGAAATCGGAGAGCACCTGAAAGTGACCATACCATTTGGAAACGTTTTTTAGAGTAATCATCGAACAGTCCTTCTTTTCAGGTAACTGACCAGCATTGATACGCTAATGCTGATAACGAAATCAACCAATCCGGCAAACAGCACCATTTCCACCTGGGTTCCGTCGCGTTCGCCAATGGTTGGCACGGTGCGGAAGAAGTCCGCCAGGCTCAGTACATACACCAAGGAGGTATCCTGGAACAGGACGATCCCTTGCGTCAGGAGCAACGGCACCATGGCGCGAAACGCCTGCGGCAGGATCACCAGCTTCATGGATTGCCACTGTGTCATGCCGAGCGCCAACGCTGCGGAAGACTGGCAGCGTGAAATGCTGAGTATGCCCGCACGGATAATTTGTATTAGTCGCGACTAGATCTGACACTGGACCTTGAAAGGTTGAGAGTTACCGGTTTTGATATGGGTGTCTGATCCTTAAACAAAACGCGAGGTAACTCTCATGCTTCATACTAACAATCCCATTATCAAACACAAA
>NZ_JAHWCO010000304.1:0-3948 GCF_020054415.1 Candidatus Symbiopectobacterium sp.
GTGGGTGAAGCCATGGCCACGGTCAAAGCGCTTAACCGGATCACGCTATTAGGAATGCCGAACAGTATTCGCATCACGTAACAATCGACCCGTATGGGGCGCAGTCATTACATTACAGGTTCTGATTTATTCAACAAAGCCTTGTTGATGTAGAAACCGTGCGCATAGTAACCGGTACGCTCGCTGTCGGTATAGTTGCCGGTAATGCCCACCACGTTATCCAACACGTCACCCACCGTTTGCAGGTTCTGATCCTGCATGCGCTGTTTATTCACGATGGTAATGGATTGCGGAATATCACGCGGACTTAACAGCAGACGCGTCCCCGCGGTGGTCAGTTTGGTGCTGTAGTCGCCGGGCACATCCTGCCCTGCTGCGCCCCCGGTGGCGGTGACCACCAGCGTGTCGCCACTCTTTTTACCCGATGATGAGGCAGATTGTGCAGCGCTCTGATGGGTGTTGTCACCCACCGCAGTGCTGGTCGGTGCCGCCCCCGCCAGAGCGGGCCACAGTGCCGCGCCCACACACAGCGCCAAAACAAAAAAACTGCTTACCGATTCCCTTGCCTGAACCGGCTGTGCGCAGCCAAACATCTTTCCTTTCATAACGATACCTTAAGCATGCATCATGCTGACACGATAGCGCTTTACTTAGCTATCATCGGTTTAACGCCCGACGATGGTCGTGTCCCTGAGGCACAAATCTAATTATTGAGCATACATAATATTAGATAATGGGGATCATAGTGATAAGGATTTGCATTTAATATGTAAATAGGATTTACCTGTTGGCAAGGTTTTCACTGCCAACAGGTCGTTAATGGGCTTGCTTACGCAGAAGATAAATAAAGTAAGGCGCACCGATAAAGGTCACCAGCAGACCAGCAGGCACCTGATTAGGAAACAGGATCATGCGGCCCGCCCAATCGGCCAACAGCATCAATATGCCGCCAATCAGTGCGGAACAGCAAAGTTGAGGGATCACGCGGGAGAACCCCATCATGCGCGCCAGATGTGGATCCATCAGCCCGACAAAGCTAAGCGGTCCCACCGTCAGGGTTGCCATCGCGGTCAACACTGATGCCAACAGCAAAATCAGCAAGCGCACAGGCGTGACAGCGACGCCTAATGACTGGGCGGTCACGCTGCCCAACGGCAAAATGCGCAGCCAACATTGGCACAAGGGCACCATTAGCGCCAACACCAGTGCCACACCCGCAGTGTTGATCGCCTGTTCAGATTCAACGGCGTATGTCGATCCAGAAATCCAGGTGATTACGCCGCTCATACGCGGATCGCCACTCGCCAGCAGCAGAGTAAGCACGGTGGAAAATGCGGTGCTCAGAGCAATCCCCGCCAATAGTATGCGCTGGGTGGAAAAACCACCGCGACTGGCTATGGTGATCATCACCAGCAGTGTCAACGCCGCACCCGCGCTGCCCGCTGGCAACTGCCGTGCGCTGGTGTCTCCCGGTATCAGGAACAGAATAACCCCGGTCGCGGCACCCGCGCTGATACCTAACACTTCCTTGCTGCCCATCGGGTTAGCCGTCAGTTTCTGGATCAGTGTGCCCGCCATCGCCAGCATCATACCCGCCGTCAGTGCTGCCACCACGCGCTGCTAACGCCAGGGCAACAGCTGCGCCAGCGCCTCACCGCAGCTCCATTGCCAGCCTTGTGCACCTTTACCCAGCATCAGCGCTATTGCCAAAGCGCCCAGCAACAGCATTATCCCTGCCAGCAGCCAGCAGCCAGCAGCCAGCAGCCCCAGCGGGGGGCCACGGCGTTAATCTCTCCGGCTGGCGCCAACGCAGGCTGGTGTGTGGCGCGTAAGCGCGGCAGCAGCCACAGCAGTAGTGGGGCACCAATCAGCGCCGTCACCGCCCCCGTCGGAACTTCACGCCAGACACGGGTCAGCCACAGCACGGTTTGATCGGTCAATCCCAGCAGCAACGCCCCTAACAATGGCGCCAGCCAGAGCCGTTGCCACAAGCGACGAGCGCCCAGCATGCGGGCCAGCAACGGGGCAAACAGGCCAACAAAGCCGATAATTCCCGCCACTTTCACAGTTGAGCGCTGAGGAAAATCGCGACACCGAGCGTGGTTAAGCGCGCCAGCACCAGGCCTAAGTCCAGATTACTTGCCACGCCATCGTCCAGTCCCAACAGCGTTAGTGGGCGCAACAGCAGCAACGCCAGCGCAAAACACACCAGCAACCGGGGAAACAGAAACGCCACGCGGCTCCAATCCTGCTGGTTCAGCATGCCGCTGCTCCACAAAAACAGGTTTTGTAGATGCTCATGGTTAAACAACACCAGCAGTTGATTGACGGCAGCACAGTAAAAACTCAGCACCAGTCCAGCGAGCAGCAACGTAATCGGCGACATCTGCTTGCCCCATGAGAGGCCAAACACCAGTACGCCAATACCGAGCGCCCCCGCCATCGCAATCCACTGCTGCGCGACCTCGCCACCCGGCAGCATCCATAAGGTTGCCACCGTCACCCCGAGCTGAGCACCGGTGGCAATGCCCAGCGTAGCCGGTTCCGCGAGCGGATTGCGCAGCACCTGCTGAAACAGCAGACCCGCCAGCCCTAGCCCCGCGCCGACCAGCAGCGAGAGCGCCACGCGCGGTAACATGCTGTAATAGAACAGCAGTTGGCGCAAATCATCCGTTTCGGGTTGGCGACGGCCTGCCACAACGTCGCCATAGGCAATGCGTGGCGCGCAGATTGAAGGCCATCATCAACAGCAACACCGCCAGCATGCCGACCACAATCAGCACCACGCCAGAGCGCCTAGGCGTTGACGTCATGGCTAGCCTCCAGCGCATCCTGCAATACCTGACAAAAACGCATTGCCGATAGCGTGCTGCCATACAGCCACACTGCCGGTACGCGCTGCCAGCGTTGCTGACGCACAAACGGCAACGCCTGCCATAACGGGCTGCGTTCTACCTGCGCCATCATTGCCTCGTCACCGTGACCAAAACAGATGGCGTTGGCATCCTGAATGTCCGCCAGACGTTCAATGCCCACCACCACTCTGCCCCAAAAGCTGGTTTCTTCACGCCAGGCGTTTTCAATGCCGAGTTCATCCATCACTTCCTGAAACAGTCTGTTCTTCGCGATAATCAAGACGTGCGTACTATCGATAAAAGAGAACAGCAACAGTGGACGACGGGTGTAGGGCTGAAACTGCGCTCTGGCCTGCTGCATAAAGGTTGAGAAGATGTGCAAATACTGTTCCGCGGCGTCGGGGATGGCTAACCGCTGTGCCAACTGGCGCAGCGACTCTTTTGCCATGGTCAGCGGCCGTCCGGCGTCGTTATTAAAGGTGAACCCCATGGTCGGGCCAATACGCGACATTTTCTCTACCGACGGGCCATATCCCGCGGAGTAGACCATCAATGAAGGCCGCAACTGCGCCAACAGTTCCATATTGGGTTCGGTACGAAAGCCGACATCAATCACCGACTCGGGCAGTTGCGGCTCAGCGAACCATAGTCTGTAATTCGGGATTTCAGCCACACCCAGCGGCATAACCCCCAGCGCCAGCAGCAGTTCAGCAGGCAACCACTCGAGCGCCACGATGCGCCGCAAGTCTGGCGGTGCCTCGGTTTTTGCCTAGGCAGAGAAGCACAGGGGGGAAAGCAACAGCGCCGTCAGCACGCGACGGCGATCGTCATTAATACTATGGGATAACAAAGTCATCTTTAGCACACAAAGCTGACTGGCGCACCGCCGCGAGGATGCGGCAGGATCCCCATAGGAATGCCGTACACCGCTTCAAGCACCTGCGGCGTCATGATTTGTATTAGTCGCGACTAGATCTGACACTGGACCTTGAAAGGTTGAGAGTTACCGGTTTTGATATGGGTGTCTGATCCTTAAACAAAACGCGAGGTAACTCTCATGCTTCATACTAACAATCCCATTATCAAACACAAA
>NZ_JAHWCO010000467.1:0-4555 GCF_020054415.1 Candidatus Symbiopectobacterium sp.
TCTGAGAGACTACGATGCTCAGGTGGGTGAAGCCATGGCCATGGTCAAAGCGCTTAACCGGATCACGCTATTAGGAATGCCGAACAGTATTCGCATCACGTAACAATCGACCCGTATGGGGCGCAGTCGTCACAAGTTCTGATTTATTCAACAAAGCCGATATAAGGGAAAAAAATGAATAGGCATAGCTCATAACGCATCCATCGATACGAATGATAAGTGATTCGGGCAAGCAAACAGCTTGCTTGCCGAAACAAAAATATCCCGATTGCACTATGGTTAACAACAAAAGCAAAACAGCATCCTTGCTTATCGTGCGGGGTTAATCCGCATCATACCCCAGATTGGGGGCCAGACAGCGTTCGACATCGGCCACTGACATGCCTTTACGCGCGGCTAGTCTTCAACCTGATCGCGCTGAATCTGCGCCACAGCGTAATATTTGCTTTCCGAATGACTGAAATACCAGCCCGAGACCGAGGCACACGGCCACATGGCATAGGATTCAGTCAACTTCATGCCAGTGTTCTTTTCTACATCAAGCAGTTGCCAGATTTGCGCTTTTTCCGTGTGATCAGGGCAGGCGGGATAGCCCTGTGCCGGACGAATACCCTGATAATTTTCACGAATCAGTTCTTCGTTGCTGATATTTTCGTTAGCGGCATAGCCCCAATACACCTTACGTACTCGCTCATGCAGGTATTCCGCAAACGCCTCCGCCAGACGATCTGACAGCGCTTTCACCATGATCTTATTGTAATCATCGTGCTGCGCTTCCCAGGCCTCCGCCAGTGCGTCCTCCTCCAACCCCCCGGTGACGGAAAACGCGCCGAGATAGTCCGGTTTGCCACAGGTTTTTTGCGCAACAAAATCCGCCAGACAGTAGTTAGGGAAATACGTTTTTTCCGTTTTCTGACGCAAGTGGTGAGTCACCAACAGTACCTCATCGCGGCGCTCGTCGGTATACACCTCAACATCATCCCCTACCCGATTCGCGGGGAACAAGCCCACCACACCGCGCGGATTCAGTGTTCCCTGCTCACTGAGGGTATAAAGCATGGCGTTCGCATCGGCAAACAGGCGCTTGGCCTCTTCACCGACCACATCATCTTCCAGAATGCGCGGATACTTGCCTGCCAACGACTAGGTCATAAAGAACGGCGTCCAGTCGATATAGTTGCGCAAAGTTTCAATGTTGGCAGTGACGGCCTGCACACCAACACGGTGTGCCACTGGCGGCGTGTAGTCATCCCAATCCAACGGGCTGTGATTAGCGCGGGCCGCCGCCAAGGTTACTGGCGGAGTACGCGGTTTCTTACGCCCGTGCTGAATGCGCACGGTTTCATACTCTTTGCGGGTGCGCGCCACAAACTCATCGCGCTGGCTATCCGACAGCAGCGCCGACAGAGCGCGAGGCGTTCTGCACATACACCGTCGCGCCACTGTAATTCTGTTCGATCTTCGCCGCCGTGTGCGCTTTGGAGGTGGTTGCGCGGCCCATCAGCAGCTGCAGCGTGAAGCCCTGGTGCTCCATCTCTTTCGCAACGTTGACCATTTCATCCAGCGACGGTGTGATCAGCCCAGACAGGCCGATAATATCGACGCTTTCTTCACGGGCGGTTTTCAGGATTTTCTCGGTCGGCACCATCACGCCAAGATCGATAATCTCGTAGTTGTTGCACTGCAACACCACGCCGACGATGTTTTTGCCGATATCGTGCACGTAGCCTTTCACCGTCGCCAGCAATACCTTGCCTGCGCTGCTGCCTTTGGCCTTGCTCGCCTCAATGTAGGGTTGCAGGTAAGCCACCGCCTGCTTCATCACACGCGCGGATTTCACCACCTGAGGCAGGAACATTTTTCCCGCGTAGAACAGGTCGCCCACCACGTTCATCCCATCCATCAGCGGCCCTTCAATCACTTCGATAGGGCGAGAGGCTTCCTGACGTGCTTCCTCGTTATCCAGTTCGATAAATTCGGTAATGCCTTTAACCAACGCGTATTCCAGACGCTTTTTCACTGGCCAGCCGCGCCATTCCGCTTGCGTTTTGTTGCTCTCATCATCGGTTTTGCTGCCGCGATAGAGTTCTGCCATCTCCAGCAACCGCTCTGTGCCATCGTCACTGCGGTTGAGCACCACATCTTCTACGGGGCTTTGTTGAATAATAGGGAATAATGCTGTTATGACACGCCTGTTTTGGATTAAAATGCTGATCGCTCCGGGATGCATCACCACGCTCTGGATTTAACATACTGATTTTACGCCAAGGGAATCCGCAGCCTTTATGGCTACGCAGCATAATATCTATTTATTCAACAAAGCCCTTCTACGGCACACGCAGTTCGGCGGGCAAATCGTCATAGATGGCTAACTGGCCAGCGTTGACGATCCCCATGTCCATCCCGTTGCGAATCGCGTGATAGAGGAACACGGCGTGAATCGCTTCGCGCACCGGTTCGTTACCGCGAAAGGAGAACAACACGTTCGAGACGCCGCCGGAGATCATCGCGTGCGGCAACTGTTCCTTGATATCCGAGCAGGCTTCGATGAAATCCACGGCATAGTTGTTATGCTCTTCGATACCGGTGGCAACGGCAAAGATATTCGGGTCAAAGATGATGTCTTCCGGTGGGAAGCCAACCTCTTGCGTCAGGATCTGGTAGGCACGGCGACAAATCTCGATTTTGCGCGCACGGGTATCCGCCTGCACCACTTCATCGAACGCCATCACCACCATGACAGCACCGTAACGTCGCACCTGACGTGCGTGATCGATGAAGACGTCGAGCCCCTCTTTCATCGAAATAGAGTTCACGATGCCTTTGCCCTGAATACACTTCAGCCCTTTCTCAATCACCTCCCACTTGGAGGAATCGATCATGATCGGTACACGGGCGATATCCGGCTCACCGGCAATCAGGTTGAGAAAGCGCACCATGGCCGCTTCAGCATCCAACATGCCTTCATCCATGTTGATGTCGATAATCTGTGCACCGCTCTAGACCTGCTGGCGAGCAACATCCAACGCTTCGCCGTATTTTTCTTCTTTTATCAGGCGATTGAAACGTGCCGAACCGGTTACGTTAGTCCGTTCCCCTACGTTAACGAACAGCGTCGCCGCATCAATGGTCAATGGCTCCAGCCCGGCAAGGCGGCACACCACCGGGATCTCAGGCAGCGTGCGTGGCGCAACGCCGTCAACCACCTTGGCAATGGCAGCAATATGTTGCGGTGTTGTACCGCAGCAGCCACCGACAATATTGAGGAAACCAGATCGCGCCCATTCCACAATATGCACCGCCATATCGGCAGCATCGAGATCGTATTCGCCGAACGCATCCGGCAGGCCCGCGTTAGGGTGAGCAGAGACATAGCACTCGGCGACGCGGGATAGTTCCGCCACGTATTGACGCAACGGTCGTGTATTCAATGAGTTGATGTAGCATAAAACGTAGTACTCGCGTTCGATGTAAGTACCGATGATCCTATCGTGCATTTCGGATGATTTTAAATATCCGAGCGTCTTGCGATTGAGCCGTTGCAATCGGTTACGCAGTGTCAGATGTGCACGCTCAATACGCTGTGTATACAGCTTGCTAACAATGTGTTTTACTCTTGGAAGTTCGTCGTTGTAAGCACTGTAGCCATCCGTGTTTGCATGACTGACGACGGTAACGCTGATGGCCACTTTTGCCATAACCGTGTTTTTTCACAGGAGATGTCTGTTCACAAAACGGGCATCTTACATCAACTTTAGCCACTGTATTTCACATCCAAAACCGGACATTTCACGCTGCAATCAACATATTGAATACACGACCGACGCAACTCATCCTGCCTGAGCGCACAGTTCAAGCCAAAAGAGAGCGGGCGCGCATGGCGCAGTGAGTTGTAAAACGCTTCCGTGGTTTGCACTGACAGGGTACGACCAGAGGCGTCGGTAATGGTACCAGATATCATCACTGGCAGTTCAATACCGAGCGCGTCGAATTCGGTTTCTACCGCATACACGGCGGCTTTGACGTTCAGGGTATCAAAGATGGTTTCAATCATGATGATATCGACGCCCCCCTCAACCAACGCGCGGGTTGATTATCGATAGGCATCGACCAACTGATCGAAACTGATATTACGGTAAGCGGGGTCGTTCACATCCGGAGAAATGGATGCCGTGCGGTTGGTTGGGGACAATACGCCTGCCACATAGCGCGGCTTGGCCGGGTTTTGCGCCGTCCATTTGTCCGCACTGGCGCGAGCCAGTCGTGCCGCCACCAGGTTAATCTCCGCCGACAGTGAGGCCATGTCGTAATCGGCCATCGCGATCGGCGTGGCGTTAAAGGTGTTGGTTTCGATAATATCCGCGCCAGCCTCAAAATAGGCATCGTGGATCGCAGCAATAATTTGTATTAGTCGCGACTAGATCTGACACTGGACCTTGAAAGGTTGAGAATTACCGGTTTTGATATGGGTGTCTAATCCTTAAACAAAACGCGAGGTAACTCTCATGCTTCATACTAACAATCCCATAATCAAACACAAAGCCGGCCTGCTCAA
>NZ_JAHWCO010000062.1:0-14709 GCF_020054415.1 Candidatus Symbiopectobacterium sp.
AATGCTTATGATTTTCTTCACTGAATTTATGGGGTACGCCCGCCGGTTTTTTGTAGGAGAAACCATGACGGTGCAACCACTTGTTCATGCCGGGAATACTGAATCGGATAGCCCAGCGATGTTCGACATAAGCCACGATGTCGTGGGTATGATGGAAGAGATGTTTAGATAAATAGCTGATTAAGAGCGCAGTCTTTTCAGCACAAAGCCGACTTGCAGACCCACCGTTTTCAGGTTTAAGTTTGCGAATGTTGACGTAATCGTTGATATGTTGGTTTACCGTCGTTTCGTGCAGACGCAGAGCTTGCGCAATCATCGCAGAGCTCCGGCCTTCGGAGGCCAGCAGGATGGCTTTGATGCGATCACAAACACGCTTATCACGACTGGTGTCATGAAGGTGTTCGAGTTCGGCTTTTTGCTTGTCGGTAATAAATATCTTCATAGTGGGTGAGCACGATCTTCTTACCGCGTAAAATCAAGCATCTTCAATGATCACGGGTATAAAAGATGCCCGAATTGTTCAATTCAGCCTCAAACGATAAGCACGTGCGGCGGAGGTGACTTTCCCACGCCGCCTCCATACCATTTAGCACTCATCGTCAGGCAGATAGGCAATCGCCCGAACCGGAAAGCCCGGCACACCGGCAAAATTGGGAAAGCTGACCTGAAGATACGCCCCGACAGCAGGCACCTGATCCAGGTTGTTCATCACCTCGACCTGCCAGGCATCGCGATCGAGCACATAGAATTTGCCAATCAGCCCATTGTTGCGACGAAAATCCACGGCGGCATCAGTGTCCAGTGTTTCATGGCCGACGGCAGCAATCTGGCGCTGTTCAAACAAAAAGCGCAATGCCTCTATGGACCAACCCGGCGTATGGCTATTGCCTTCGGCATCGTTGTTGGCAAAGGCCTGCGCATCCGGCCAGCGCTTGATCCAACCGCTGGCGAACGCCACAAAGCAACCCGATGGGATCTGACCGTATTGTTGCTCGAAATCCACAATGTCCTGTACGCCGAGACGGTAGTCGGCATCCTGTGCCACCGCCTCCTGCTTGTGGATCACGCGCAACGGCAGCAACAATGCCTTGTTGGAAAGACCATCCAGACAGCGTTTGCCCAGAGAAAAATGCGCAGGGGCATCAATGTGCGTACCCGTCTGGGTTACAAAGGTGATCTGTTGGGCAAAAAAGCCATCCTGCTAAACCGCATACAGCGTGTTGCGCTGCACGCCGGGAAACGCGCTAAAGATCGGGATTGATTCTGTTACGCTGTGCGTCAGGTCGACCCATTTCTTGCCACGCAGGGCAGTGATTATCTCGTCTAACGTCATCCCGGTTGTTCTCCTTTTCTGTCAAACGCGACAGTGTTGATGCCTGTGTTATACCGTCTCCAACCGCGCATAGGCGGCGACCAGCCACTTGATACCTTGTCCCTGGAAAGAGACCTGTAAACGACAATGCTCACCGCTGCCTTCCAGATTGATGATGGTCCCTTCGCCAAATTTGTCGTGGCGCACCCGCTGGCCCAAGGCATAGCCGCTGTCACTTTGGCTCACTGGAGTACCCAAGCGCTGGTGATTGACTGGACGCGACACGCTGGCACACGGACGCACTTCCTCCACGCACTCGACAGGCAGTTCACCAACAAAACGCGATGGGCGATGATAGGTTTCCTTGCCGTACAACCGCCGGCTTTCGGCATAAGTCAGGGTGAGCTTCTGCATGGCGCGCGTCACGCCGACATAGGCCAGACGGCGCTCTTCTTCGAGACGCCTTCCCTCATCCAGCGACATCTGGCTCGGGAACATGCCCTCTTCCATGCCAACGATAAACACCTGAGGAAACTCCAGCCCTTTGGCGGAGTGCAGCGTCATCAGTTGCACCGCATCCTGATAAGCATCGGCCTGCCCCTCCCTCGCTTCCAATGCCGCGTGAGAGAGAAACGCCTGCAACGGCATCAGGTCCATGTCTTCTTCCTGATAGCTGAACTGGCGCGTTGCCGTCACCAGTTCTTCCAGGTTTTCTACCCGCGCTTGCCCTTTCTCGCCGTTTTCCTGCTCATACATCTGCCACAGGCCGGAATCTTTGATAGCGCGGTCGGTTTGCACGTGCAGCGGCAAATCGGCGGTTTCATAGGCCAGTGCTTCCACCAACTCGAGGAAGCGCTGCAACGCCGAAGCAGCTCGCCCTGCCAGCGCTTTTTCCTGCAACAGCACGCGGCTGGATTGCCACAGCGTCACCTGTCGATCGCGCGCGGTTTGACGCACCACATCCAAGGTGCGATCACCAATACCGCGCGTTGGGGTATTCACCACGCGCTCAAAGGCAGCATCATCATTGCGGTTGGCAATCAGGCGCAAATAGGCGAGCGCATCTTTAATTTCCTGACGTTCGAAGAAGCGCATGCCGCCATAAATCCGGTACGGCATGTTCTGTTGTAGCAAGGCCTCTTCCAGCACGCGTGATTGGGCGTTGCTGCGATACAGGATGGCGTTTTCCTTGAGTACACCGCCATTTTCCTGCCACACCTTGATGCGATTAACCACAAAACGGGCTTCATCCAGCTCGTTAAACGCGCAGTACAAGGAGATTGGGTCCCCCTGCGCATCTTCCGTCCACAGGTTTTTACCCAACCGCCCGCCGTTGTGTGCAATCAGCGCATTAGCCGCAGTAAGAATGTTTCCGGTGGAGCGATAGTTCTGCTCCAGACGAATGGTTTCGGCTTTGGGGAAGTCATTTAAAAACAGATGGATGTTTTCCACCTGCGCCCCGCGCCAGCCATAAATTGACTGATCGTCATCACCGACGATCATCACGCTGGCGGTGTCTCCCGCCAGCATGCGAATCCAGGCGTACTGAATACGGTTGGTATCCTGAAATTCGTCCACCAGAATATTGGTAAAGCGCTCGCGGTAGTGACTGAGAATATGGTGTTTATTCAGCCACAGTTCGTGAGCGCGCAGCAGGAGTTCGGCAAAATCGACCAGTCCGGCGCGATCGCACGCTTCCTGATAGGCCTGATAGACCTTGAGCCAGGTTTGCTCAACGGGATTGCCATAGCTTTCGATATGCTGTGGGCGCAGACCTTCGTCTTTCTTGCCATTGATGTACCACATCGCCTGGTGCGCCGGCCACTGTTTGTCATCCAGATTCAGCGCCCGAATCAGGCGCTTGAGCAGACGCAGTTGATCTTCACTGTCCAGAATTTGAAAATCCTGCGGCAAACCTGCATCAAGATGGTGAGTGCGCAGCAGGCGGTGCGCCAGACCGTGGAAAGTGCCGATCCACATGCCGCCCTGACTGGTGCCGATCAAATGCTTGATACGGTGGCGCATCTCCGCCGCCGCCTTGTTGGTAAACGTCACCGCCATGATGGAATAGGGCGAGCACTGCTCAACGGACGTCAACCAGGCGATACGATGCACCAGCACCCGCGTTTTGCCGCTTCCGGCACCCGCCAGTACAAGAAGATTCCCACGCGGCGCGGCAACAACATCGCGCTGTTTATTGTTCAGGCCATCAAGAAGTTCAGAAACGTCCATCGGTACAGTTATCCGTTAACAGACAAGCAGTAACCCCAGGGGCACTTACTTCACTGGTGATTTATACAGCTAAATTAGCAGAATTATAGCAGCGTTGTGAGCAATGCCAACCGTGAAATTTCCACATGCGGCAATAGCCGCGCGTCGTCAATCTTCATCAGGTTGCCTTTATGCGGGTTAATCCAGCACGCTTGCAAGCCATTACGCACCGCACCGGCCACGTCGGTGGTCAAGTCGTCACCCACGTGCAGAATCTGCCCCGGAGCCACGCCCAGCGCCTGCGCTGTCCGATGGTACATATCACCAAAGGGTTTGGCGCGACCGTTCGGCCCCGCGCGCAAGATAAACCGAAAGTAGCGATCCAGCCCGAAGCGGCTGGGATCGGCATTGCCATTGGTGATAGCAACCAGCGGCCAACGCTGGGACAAGGCGTGCAACGTATCATGGGTTTCCTGCGTCGGAGTAATCTGGCTGCGCCAGTGAGCAAAGTGCGCCATCGCCTGCGCTGCACCTTGGCTCGCCGTCACCGCATCCAGCCCCGCCTCCAACAACAATTGCGCGACTGCCCGCCGACGCCACTCGGTGACATCATGGTATATCTCCGGCTCCTGTTCACGCAGCGCTTCGCGAATACGCTGTAAATCGCTAGACTGCACAGCGCTCAGAGCAGGGTGAAAGGCTTGCAGAAAGCGCACCGATTCCAGTTGGGTGCGCTGAATTACTTCACGGTTATCGTACAGCGTATCGTCTAAATCAAACGTCATGGCGGCTATCGGTGCCAGTGGACGGTAAAAATGCATCATGTCTTCCCTCGTTTGGCACGCGGATGTGCGGCATCGTACACCGTCGCCAAATGCTGAAAATCTAAATGGATATAAATTTGAGTGGTAGAAAGATTGGCATGCCCCAGCAGTTCCTGCACCGTGCGCAGGTCACCGCTTGATTCCAACATATGGGTGGCAAAAGAGTGGCGTAGTTTATGCGGATGGACGTGGCTGTTCAGCCCCTGCTTGATCCCCCACTCGGCAAAGCGCTTTTGCACGTTGCGCATCGAAATGCGCTTGCCCTGTCGGGTAATGAAGATGGCATCATCTTCCGGACCAAACAGCTCACGGCGTTCCAGCCACTCACGCAGCCAGTGCACGGCGGTACGCCCCAGCGGCAGCTTGCGCTCTTTGCTGCCCTTTCCCACGAACCACACTTCGCCTCCGTCCAAATCGACATGTCGGCACTCCATACCGACCAGTTCCGCCAAACGTAAGCCCGCGCCGTACATCACTTCCAGCATGGCGCGATCGCGTACCGCAAGCGGATCGTTGAGATCGATCTCCAGCAGGCGATCTATTTCATCCACATCCATGTTTTTCGGCAGATGTCGGCCCGCTTTGGGCGCAGAAATACCGCGCGCCGGGTTGGCGGTTAACACCCCTCGCGCCACCTGCCAATCAAGAAAACTGCGCAGTGCCGAAAGGCGCAACGCCAGACTTGCCGCTTGCAATCCACCGCGTTTGCTGCGCGCAGCCACTGATCTCACCCCCGCCGCATCCAGCGTGTGCCAGTCGGTGATGCCCATTTCATCCAGCATGGCGGCAATGGCACCCAGTTGACGGCAGTAATTTTCCTGCGTCAGCGGACTGAGTTGGCGTTCCGCTTTCAAATAACGTAAAAACGCTGCGACCGAGGTCAACAATGGTGAAGGCAGCGCGGCGTCGCTCATGCCCGCTCGACCCAACGCGCCAGCATATCCGGCAGCAGGTTGGCCAGGTGTTGCAACAGCACGGTACCCATGCCGTCTTGATAGTGATGACTGTCACGGCTACTGAAAATCACCAGGCCCAGCGAGTCGTTTTTTCCCAACAGCGACAGCGCTACGGAGCCCACCTGCCGCGCCTGCGGTAGCAGTAATAGCAGTTCCGGCCCGTTAAGGCTGCCAAGATAGTGGTTACTGTCACGAAAACGCTGTATGCGCAGCGGTTCAAACAACGAACGCGACAGCGCCAAATGGGTAAAGCGCGAAGGCGCGCTGATACGCCATTTATCACTGAACAGGCAAATATCCGCGCCAACCAACCCTTGTTGGCGTGCCCAGCGCTGTAGGCGTTCAAGCAAGTCATGCAACCCGGTAGCCGCTGACAAATCGGTTTGTAACGCCAGCAGACGACGGAACAACACTTCGTTGCCGCGCGCCTGCTCCATCAGCAAGGTGATCTCTTCTTCCAACTGCGCAATGTGGTGCCGCTGGCGCGCTAACTGCCATTCAACCAGCGAGACCGTCCCCCGCACCGGGTGCGGAATGTGCATCTGCTCGACCTGCCGCGCATTGCGAATAAAGAAATCAGGGTTCTGTTGCAGGAATTGCAAAATCAGTTCGTCACTCAGTGCGCTCTGGCGTTCTGCCTGTTCCTCGACCTGCTTCATAAATGAATAAATCCATCATAGACATGGGTGGCAGGACCGGTCATATAAAGCGGATGCACGACCCCTTTCCAATGGATATCAAGATCGCCCACCGGTAACGAGACGCGAACTTCATCCGCCAATAGCCCTTGCTGAATGCCCACCGCCACGGCGGCACAGGCACCGCTGCCACAGGCCTGCGTTTCGCCCGCGCCACGTTCGTAAACCCGCAGGCGTATGTGGCTACGGTCAACAATCTGCATAAACCCAACGTTGACGCGCTCAGGAAAACGCTCGTGGCTTTCCAGCACCGGGCCAAGGGTTTCCACATTGGCCGTATCAACATCGTTAACCTGAATCACACAATGGGGGTTACCCATTGAAACCACACCGCACAACACCGTATTATCGTTGGCGCGCAGGATATAGGTTTTTTCCGCCTTGGCGGCCCGAAACGGCACGCGCTGCGGTTCAAAATCCGGCTCGCCCATGTTCACCCGCACCAGCTCATCATCTGTGACGCTGAGCACCATGCGCCCGGTATGAGTACTCACCGCAATATCGCGTTTGTTGGTCAGCCCTTTGATACGCACGAAACGGGCGAAACAGCGCGCGCCGTTACCGCACTGGGCCACTTCACTGCCGTCCGCATTGAAAATGCGGTAGTGAAAATCCAGCTCAGGATCGTAAGGCGGCTCGACCACTAGCAATTGATCAAACCCTACCCCGCGGTGGCGATCCGACAAACGGCGAATCAGCTCCGGCGAAAAATATACATTTTGTGTAACGGCATCGACAACCATAAAATCATTGCCCAAACCGTGCATTTTAGCGAACTGCATTATACTGACTCCGCTCATGTAACCGGGCGCGGTAATTGCTATCGTGACCTGTTATCCGTGATTAAAAGGAAACCGTGCCGGTTACGGGCGCATCGACGGCTTTTGATGCGTATTCTTCTGTGAGTCTGGGATGTTGGTCGGCTCACCGCTCGGCATATAAAGCGGTCCTTTCAACCCGCAACCCACCAATCCCAGCAATCCCAGCAATCCCAGCAGCATCAGCGCCAGAGAAAATGAACGAAATACCTGCTTCATGTCATTAAGACCTGTCAATCATCTATGCATGCTCTCTATAATCGCAGGTGGATCATGAAAAGCAATAGGAATCGAAAATGAACGACAGTGAGTTTCATCAATTAGCGGATGCGTTAATGTTGACGATCGAAGAAGCGTTGGACGACTTCGACGGTGATGCCGATATCGATTACGAAACCAACGGCGGCGTGATGACACTGAGTTTCGAAAACAGCAGCAAGATTGTCATCAACCGCCAGGAGCCACTGCATCAGGTATGGTTGGCGACCAAAGCCGGTGGCTACCACTTTACGTATCAGCCAGACAAGGGTCAGAAGGAACAGTGGATCTGCGATCACAGCGGCCAATCCTTTTTTGCGCTGCTGGCGCAGGCATGCAGTGCGCAGGCAGGTGAGGACGTCTCTTTCGATTAACGCGGGAAAACTCTCTGTTACCACCAAGGACAACCAGAGCGTTACAGCATGTGCAGCCGCTGTTTGATCGCGGGCGACGCGCTTTCATTGCCCGGCGGTATGTTCAAATGAGATAGCGTCGCACTGCGAAAAGGAATCACCTGTGCCCGTCCATCCAACTGCACAATCTGGTAGAATTGCGGCAGGTTGAAATTGATAAAGCTGGAGCCATAGGTAAAGCGGTCATGGGACGAGGAGTAAAAACTGCTCACGTCACGTACCAGCTCTTCCTTGCTGCCTTCACAGTGGTGATAAACCTCAACGCGGTTCGAATCATCCAGAATAAAGATATTAAATCCTTGCTCTTCCGGCAGATCTTCAAAGAAGAACTGGATGATCCCTTCGCTCGCCACGCCGTCGATGACCGCTGGCAGATGAATATGGTTGGTCTCCACCTGCGTGGGCAACCCTTGCAGTTTGTTGTTGGAAATCGCGCCGTAGAACTCCACCGCATTTTCCAGCTTCTGCACAGATACGCTCAGGCGTTCGAAGAACAGGCCCAAAGTCTGCCCTGCCACCTTTACCGCTTTGAAACGGCCCGGCTCTTGTCGGGTGCTGGACAGGCGTAGTTCAATGCACTCAGACACCAACTGCTGCACACGCGTGCGAATCAAACCGCGCAGGTGTTGGCTGTAGCAGAACACTTCCAGCGATTCCGGCAGCGCCGCATCCTGATGCATTTTACCCAAAATGGTTTTCAGAGCTTCCAGCACTGACTGTTCGCCATTGAAATGCAGGGTTCGCACTTCATTCCACGAATTGCGGTACAGCAGGTCAATGCTGCCCACCAGACACTGCTGCTGCTCGCCGAAACTGAACACGTCCAGATGGCGGAAATCAAAGTGCACCACCTGATTGCGGAATGCCGCCGTTGGATCGTGCTCCAGATTGACGATAATCGCCAGATGCCGAATTTCGCACGGGCTGTACAGCGCCTTGGGCGTAGGTGCCGGTAAACGCAGTGGGAAGTGGCAGGAGACGTCATCCACCAACTCGCGCAGGCGGGCAATATCGATCTGTTCGCTGCCCTTGATGTGCAAGCGCGTGTTCGGCGTCAGCAGCCCGTTAAAATAGGCCCACGCCACCAGTTTGTTCAGATAGCGGTTATATTCCAGCGGCTGATGGCTGATGATGGCATCCATACACGGTGCCTGATTGTACAGATACCAGCCAGAGCGGTTGGCGCGACCCCCCTGAACGTAGATAAAGGTCAGATCCGCTTCGGACAAGTCAGGCGAAATTTGTGGATTAAGCAGCGTCACTTTACCCGGCAGCGCTTCAAAGGCGGCATACAATTTACGCGTCAGTACACCGATATCCTGCGGACTGGCACTCACGCTCAGGTTGTTGCGCCGCGCAAAGCGGATCAGGTTGCGATAGGTTTGCATCATCGCATCGAGCAATTCATTGTGCGCTTCACGCACGCGCTCAATTTTCCAGTTGGCGCGATTATCCAGCATGGCAAGGTGTTCGCTGCTCCAGCCCCACTCTTGCACCAGTTGGCTTAGGATCTGCCGCCGCCAGCCGACGCAGGCTTTTTCGCGCGACAGTTTTTCGCAGACTTTGAGATAAAAACAACGCCGCGCCAGATCGAGGCGCGTGGGGTCTTCAATTTGCCTGAGGTATTCTGTTACCCGATCCAGCATCATACAATAAGGATCGAGTCCAAACGCCACGATCTCCCCTTTGTGCAGCCGGGCTTTGATATCCATCGACAGCAAGCGCGTGTCAGGGTATTGCCAGGAATAGGCCTCAAGCAGCAGGGTCTTCAGTACCGCTTTGTACGGGGAATCGATACTCTTATACAGCTGCCACAGACTGGCGCCGAAATACTCTTCCGCAGAGAGCGAACTCAATCCGCCCAGATCCAGCCACTCGTTGGGCGCAAGCGCACCCTGCGCGTAAAGCGACAGGACGTATTCGTCGTAATGCTCTTCTTCTTCAACCGGCACCATATGCCACAACAGGCGTTTACCGGCCATGCGCACGGCGGTGCGATAAAATTCGTCCAGCAACAGGATATGCTGCGTCGAGCCGCAGTCTTCGCCGCCCAGGCTACCACTTTCATTGTGGCGAAAACGGTTCTCGTCAATCAGGAAGAAGATGACGTCCACCCCTTGCGCCGCCGCCCATTGCTCCAGCAGGGTACATTTCTGCTGTAAACGCTGGTGCTCTTCGTGATCTAGCCAGGATTGGTGGCACACCCAGATATCCAGATCGGAAGAGCAACTCTGGCCGATGGACGAAGTGCTGCCCATGGAGTAAACGCCGGTAATCGGCAATTCACCTTGGGAATTGATGGCAGGGATCTCTCCCCAGCGCAGTTCAATGCTGTCGATGTAGCGCTGTTGGTTTTCATCGGGCATGAAGGTGCACACACCGTGCGGAACCTTACCTTCAAGGTAGCCCGGCATGAGCGGGTGATGGTGATGCAATAATACGGGCAGAAGGCGATAAACCTGCTGAAAAGCGGGTTTCATTGCTTCCAGAGCGCGGTCAACTCGCAGTTGGTTGATCGCGTCCAGTCTCTGCTTCAAAGTCTCGATGTAGAAGTACAAGACGGTCCGCCTGATTATCCCAGTGCCTAGAAAAAACCCCGTGTTCCAAACTCATCAGCAATAGAATTAGAGGAGTGACTGATAAGATAGTGCTGGAAACGTGATCAATTTAACACCTTGCTCATTGAGCGTAAAGAAACTAAAGAAAGTTAGCCACGATTAGCTTACTTTCCCTTATTGCCCCTCGCTCTCTGGCATGATTACGCCGCGATTCCCCCACCTCATGGTGAAAACACGCACCCTACCGTCGCTATCCAGCACCTTCAGCGCCGGAACGCTGACACCTGAGCGTCTCAGTGATACGATGGCGCTAAATGATAAAAACGGTATTAAGCATGGTAGACAACACCCTTAGGATTGCCACCCGACAAAGCCCACTTGCACTGTGGCAAGCTCATTATGTGCAACAACAGTTGCAGCAATATTACCCCACGTTGCAGGTTGAACTGGTTCCCATGGTGACGCGCGGCGACATCATCCTGGACACGCCGCTGGCAAAAGTGGGCGGCAAGGGGCTGTTTGTTAAAGAGCTGGAGCGCGCCTTGCTGGAAGGCCGCGCGGATATCGCCGTGCACTCGATGAAGGATGTGCCGGTATCGTTCCCCGACGGGCTTGGCCTGTATACCATTTGTGAGCGTGACGATCCGCGCGATGCCTTTGTTTCGAATCGGTATGCCAGCGTGGCCGATCTCCCGCTCGAAAGCTGTGTCGGCACCTCCAGCCTGCGCCGCCAGTGCCAGTTGCGCGTTCGCAGACCCGATCTGATCATCCGCGATTTGCGCGGGAACGTTGGAACTCGCCTGAGCAAGCTGGATAACGGCGACTATGACGCCATTATTTTGGCCGTTGCCGGGCTGTCACGTCTGAATCTGTCAGAACGCATCCGCACGCCACTCACCCCGGAAGGGTCGCTGCCCGCCGTCGGTCAGGGTGCGATTGGTATCGAATGCCGGGAAAATGACGCCCGCGTGCGCGAACTGCTGGCACCGCTCAACCATGAACAGACCGCCTGCCGCGTTCTTGCTGAACGCGCCATGAATCTTCGCCTCGATGGTGGCTGCCAAGTCCCGATCGGCAGCTATGCTGAACTCAATGCCGGGCAACTCTGGCTAAGAGCCTTGGTTGGCGCACCGGATGGCAGCAAGATGATTCGCGGTGAGCGCATCGGCCCCGCCAGCGAAGCGGAACGCATGGGCATCGATCTGGCTGAAGAGCTGTTAGCCAACGGAGCAGACGCTATTCTGCACGCCGTTTATCAGGGTGCAGGCTCATCATGACCATTCTGGTGACCCGCCCGTCACCAGCGGGGGAGGCACTGGTGAAACGACTGCGCAAGCTCGGACACGCGGCTTGTCATAGCCCGATTATCGATTTTTCCCCCGGCAGTGAATTGCCTTCCCTGTCAGCACGGCTGGCGGCGCTACGCGAGGGCGATATGCTGTTCGCGCTATCGCAGAACGCCGTGCGCTACGCCGCCGCCGCACTCACGCAAGTGGGTTTATCCTGGCCCGCCATCCCGGTTTATTACGCCATAGGACGTACCACCGCACTGGCGCTGCATCAGGCCACTTCTCGCGCCGTTGCCTATCCGCCCGAGCGGGAAACCAGCGAAATGCTGCTGCAACTGCCAAAATTACAAAATATTAGTGGCAAAAACGCGCTATTATTACGAGGGAATGGCGGCAGAGAGCTGCTAGCAACAACGCTCGCTGAACGCGGCGCACAGGTCAGTTATTGTGAATGTTATCAGCGCAGTCCGGTCTATTATGATGGGCCGGAACAGAGCCGACATTGGCAGCAACTCGGTATCGATCGTCTGGTGATCACCAGCGGCGATATGCTGCATCAGCTGTATGCGCTGGTGCCACATTATTATCGCGAATCCTGGCTGCTCCACTGCCAGGTTATCGTTGTTAGCGAACGGTTGGCGCTAGAGGCACGCCAGCTTGGCTGGCGTGATGTGATTATCGCGGACAATGCCGATAACGACGCGCTTGTGCGTCTGCTATCGTGACTGCACGGCCAACCGTACAACAAACCAGACCATGGGATGACCCATTATGGCGGAACACCATACCCCTTCAACCCCATCGGAAACGGTGACAGAACACCCTGATGCCACGTTTTCGTCCTCCGACGCCGCGTCAGCGGATGGACCGCGCAGGGACCGTACGGGACATGGCCGCGTGCTGGGTGGCGTTGCCATTGCTATCGCCCTGCTGTTAAGCGGGGGCGTGTACTATCTCGGACAGCAGCAGGAGAAACAAAACGCCGCGTCCATGGCTCAAATGAAGGGTGAGTTGGCAGCGCTACAGCAACAGTATCAGCAGGATAAAACGGCGTGGCAGGCCGCGCTGGCACAACAAAAACAGTGGCAGGACAGCACCACGAACCAGTTGAACGGGGTCACGCGTGAATCCAGCGAACTTAGCCAGAAACTGGCCGCCCTTTCCAACCACGACACCAGCACCTGGCTGCTGGCGCAGGCGGATTTTCTGGTCAAACTGGCCGTGCGCAAGCTGTGGAGTGATAAGGATGTACTGACCGCGGGCGCACTGCTGAAGAGCGCCGATGGCAGTCTGGCTGACATGAACGATCCTAACCTGCTTGAGCTGCGCCGCGCCATTGCCAACGATATCAGCGCGCTGGCGTCAGTCGGTCAGGTGGATTTCGACGGCATTATTTTGCGGGTGAATAAGTTAACCGATCAGGTAGACAATCTGCGTCTGGCCGATAACACCCAAGACGATGATGCGCCAATGGATGAAACCGACAGCGAGCTTTCAGCAACACTCAGCGAATGGCGACAGAACCTGAGCAAAAGCTGGCACAACTTCATGTCCGATTTTATTACCATTCGCCGACGTGACAGCAATGCCGAACCCCTGCTGGTGCCGAATCAGGATTTCTACCTGCGTGAAAATATCCGAGCTCGCCTGCTGACCGCCGCACAGGCCGTGCCGCGTCATCAGAACGAGACCTTCAAACAGTCGCTGGAAGCGGTATCCACCTGGGTGCGGGCCTATTTTGATACCAGCGATCCGGGCACCAAAGCCTTTCTGGAACAGGTTGACAGCTTAAGCCAGCAGCCCGTCTCTCTGGATGTTCCTACTACACTGCAAAGCCAGCCGCTGCTGGAAAAACTGATGCAAGCGCGAGTGCGTAATCTGCTGGCGCAATCGCCGGCGCTGCAACAGGAGGGCTGATCATGCTGAAAGTGCTGTTCTTGTTCCTGATCCTTATTGCTGGCGTAGTGCTTGGCCCGATGCTCGCAGGACGTCAGGGCTATGTACTGGTGCAAACCGACACCTACAACATCGAAACCAGCGTTACCGGATTGGTTATCATGCTGGTGCTGCTGTTGGTCGTTCTGTTTGCGCTGGAGTGGCTGTTGCGCCGCGTATTTCGCACCCGCTGCTGGTTCCTGGGCCGTAAACGCACACGCGCTAGAAAACAGACCAAAGCAGCCCTGCTTAAACTGGCTGAGGGCGATTATCTTCAGGTTGGAAAACTGCTGACGCGTAACGCGGATCACGCAGAGCAACCGGTGGTGAACTATCTGCTGGCCGCCGAAGCCGTGCAGCAGCGCGGTGATGAATTTCGCACCCGACAATATCTGGAGCGAGCGGCTGAAATGGCCGACACCGATCAGTTGCCGGTAGACATCACCCGCGTACGCATCCAACTGGCTCGTAATGAGGATCACGCCGCACGCCATGGCGTCGATAGTTTGCTGGCATACGCACCGCGCCATCCTGAAGTATTACGGTTAGCGGAACTGGCGTTCCAACGTACCCATGCTTACGGTGCGCTGTTAGATATTCTGCCTGCCATGCGCAAAACCCAGATTCGTACTGAGGAGGAGTTGGGGGCATTGCGCCAATCCGCCCTGCTCGGTCTGATGGAACAAGCGATGGCGGAAGGCGGCAGCGAAGGCCTGAAGCAATGGTGGAAGGAACAAAGCCGTAAGGTACGGCAAGATTTGCCATTGCAAGTGGCGATGGCGGAACACCTTATTGCCTGTGACGATCACCATACCGCCCAGCAGATTGTGATCGACGGATTGAAACGTCACTACGATGAACGTCTGGTACTGCTAATGCCACGTCTAGCCGCAGGCGAACCGGCCTCATTGGAAAAACTCCTGCGCCAGTTGCTAAAACAGCACGATAACAGCGCGTTGCTGCACAGTACCCTGGGACAGTTAATGCTGAAACAGGGGGAATGGCAGCAGGCCAGCGATGCGTTTGCGGCAGCGTTGGCGCTGCGCCCGGATGCCTTTGATTACGCCTGGCGCGCCGATGCCTTTGATCATCTGCGCCAACCGGAAGAAGCGGCACAGATGCGTCGCGAAGGGCTGTTACTCACACTACAAACCCCGTCTTAATCGCGCTCCCCGCTGCACCACATTCTGGGGCAGCGCTATCCCATCAGCGAAAGAGACTCTCTTTTATACCGTTACGCAATATACCCTAAATAATTCGAGTTGCAGGAAGGCGGCAAGTGAGTGACAAATTGGTTCGTGTATTCAATGAGTTGATGTAGCATCAAACGTAGTACTCGCGTTCGATGTAAGTACCGATGATCCTATCGTGCATTTCGGATGATTTTGAATATCCGAGCGTATTGCGATTGAGCCGTTACAATCGGTTACGCAGTGT
>NZ_JAHWCO010000136.1:0-2656 GCF_020054415.1 Candidatus Symbiopectobacterium sp.
AGAAACTGCGAATGGAGAGGAGGTTAAAAGAGTTAAGTCCCGGAGTGATCGATACGACGCGAATCAGTGATCGACCTTTCATGCGAAATCGTGATCGATTGTCATGCGAATCACTGATCGATCACGATGCGAATATGCACCAGGACAAGCCTGGCAACTGCTGCGGGTTATAGGGCAAGCTCCCCTGCGCCATCAACACTACCACCAGAAAGCACAACCCAAGGGCGTTAAACAGCAGAATGGCGCACAGATACTGACGCCAGTTCATCTCGCGGTCTGACACACCGCACACACGCCAAATCCCCTGTTCAAACTCCGCCACGCCGGGTAAAGCGCGATCAAGCACCATCCCTGTCATCAACCGACCCAGCGGTTGGGCCAGCACCAATAATACGACCAGAAAACTGGCCAGAAGTAAAAACGCATTGGCCGCCATCAGAATTCCTCCGCCCGAAACAGGGCGTAAAACAGATAGCCCAGTAACAGAAATACCAGCACGATGTCGGTCATCAGTCCCACATTCACGGTTTATCTCCCCGCGTTTATCGAATGTGGCTCGAGTGTAAGAATCAGGGCGTAAAAATGTCGTTAATATCGCAGGCGGGGATGTAAAAAAGGTATAAAAATGCCGATGGCATAACCAGCTCAATCAGCATCGATGAGCTGGCCGTGTTAACACGAAGGGATCATAGCAGGCCTTGCAGCGCAGGCGCCGTCATACTGGCATCAAACGGAATGATGTCTGCACGGGCCAGCCCCAGTTTCTGAAACGGATCCTGACTAAGGCGCACCTGCAACTGCTCGAGGCTGTCGCTTTTCGCCAAAATGACGCCGCCAGTGTGCGGCATACGGCGGCCTGATGCGAGAAAAACACCGTCGGCATAGCCCTGTTTTAACCATTCGACATGGGCAGGAATCTGTTCATCAATCGCCTCAAGCGGCTGTACATACGTCAGCACCACCACATAAACCACACTCATTGTCATTTCCATGTATTACGTAAGGGATAGTGTAAGGCTACTCCTCGACAGGGGAGGCATGAAGCGCTTTTTTGTTAGAGAATCTAAGGCATATGCCATTTTCTAGACGTGGGCTAATAGCGCGAAGGCCAAATCTCTTCAGGGCGTTTATTCAACGCGTTAGCAATCAGCCGTTCGCCTTTGGGCCAGCGTCGCCCCAACGCGTTTGACAGTGTTGATGACGCCAATCCCGCTTCTCGGGAAAGCGCTGACAGCGTTGTGCCACGCTTTTTCAAACCCGCTACGATATCTGCCGGGTGCCAGTCCTTACCGTCCATTACCATCACCTGATGTTATTATGTGTGAATGTTCAGTATATATAAACAACGGCGATGTTAAGTAATGCTAAACACTAAGTCAATATCGATTATCGATGGTGCCATGATGCTACCTGCTCGCCCTAAATCCGCCCGCCTGCATGCCAAGTTGACTCAGGAAAAACTGGGAGTGCTCGCGGGTATTGAAGAAGCGACCGCGCGTTCGCGTGTCTCACAGCATGAAAGCGGCACCTATCGCCCCACATTCGAGATGATGTGCGCCTTTGCCCGCGTACTCGGCGTACCGGAAAGCTATTTTTATACCGTCGATGACGACTTCGCAGAACGCATTTTGCTGTTGTATGAAAGTGACCGCATACAGCAAAAAAAGAATGCATAGGACAGCGTAAAAAAACGCGCTAAACAGAGGAAGAAACCACAGCGCAATTGCCTGACAGGGATGCGTTTTCTGATTTTTTTTGCTGCTGAGGGTGATGAACAGGCCTGCGCCAGACGTCATGCATTTTTCAAATACCATGAAGGGACCGAGCAAACGGCGTCCTCACGAGATGACTATCAGGCCACCTTTCTGAGCGTCTACGGCATCCATATCGACTGGCGGGAGGGGATTTTCAGCCTGTTGGAGGGAATCTCGCACTGCCTGGGAGATGCGGTTTTTTCCACTGAATTTGACTACGACAGCGACGTTGAAACCGCTACGGTCAACGTTGCTGGCGTTCAGCATGTTTTTCATCATTATTCGCTGGGATCAGAGGAGTATGATGCGGAGCAGGCGCGTATTGAACGCCTGCTACTGGCTGGAGGATATGCCTTGCGTGTGCGCACCGAAAGCCTGATGAGCGACACACTGTCTTTTTTACTGATGCCCGCCAGCACATGGTAATACGTCGAACAGCAGTTCGGTACTGAATCAGTATCAAAATACTTCGTCCTGTATGCAAGCCAGTGCTCAGCGCTGGACAGTGAGATATCCGCCCCGCCGACAATCTCCAATGTATCACCACGCACCGTACCGTTCGAAGTGCGCATCGCCCTCATTGGTTTCTGGTGTGTGCTTCCCGTACTCGTCGGTTTTCTTCTCTATGCCCTGTGGGGTGTGCTAACGAGAACGGAACCGCTGCCCCCACCTCATCCTAAAGGCTGTGAAAACGTGGAAAAGATACACGCACACTTGCGCCTAGAAGTGGCTGAACCGCTCAACGCACAAATGCGTAAACGTTTAGGGGCTTTGTTGAATAAATCAGAACTTGTAACGACTGCGCCCCATACGGGTCGATTGTTACGTGATGCGAATACTGTTCGGCATTCCTAATAGCGTGATCCGGTTAAGCGCTTTGACCATGGCCATGGCTTCACCCA
>NZ_JAHWCO010000078.1:0-5943 GCF_020054415.1 Candidatus Symbiopectobacterium sp.
CTAAACGAATCGCTCTGTGCTGGGAGAGTCAAGACGGGTTTGAACCTACACCCGGATGTAATCAAATTCTCAACAGGTTTACCGATGGCGGTGTTTTCATTCTACCGATATCCTGGTCCGATTCAGTATTCCCGTCATGAACAAGTGGTTGCACAGTCATGTTTTCTCCTACAAAAAACCGGCGGGCGTACCCCATAAATTCAGTGAAGAAAATCAGAAGCATTTCATTGAATATTATGAGAATTTAAAGAAAACAGCCGGCAATGAGCAGATTCTGTTTATCGATGCGGTTCATCCGACACAAGCCACAAAGCTCAGTTATGGATGGATACGAAAAGGGCATAAAAAGTCGGTTAAAACAACGGGAAGTCGAACACGTCTGAATATACTGGGTGCGCTGAATCTGAGCGATATCGGCGGTACTGTTATTCACGATTACAAAACAATTAATGACTACAACATTGCTCGTTTTTTCATTGAGATACGCAAAAGTTACCCTGATTACCGACAGAGAATCCATGTAATACTGGACGGTGCGGGTTATCACCGAACCCAATTGATTAAGGATTGGGCCTTTGTCGTGAACATAGAGCTTCACTATTTACCGCCTTACAGTCCGAATCTGAACTCGATAGAACGCCTGTGGAAAGTGATGAATGAGCATGCACGGAATAATCGCTATTTTGAAAATACGCGCGATTTTCGGGATGCAATATTCAATTTTTTCACCAATACGCTACCAGAAATAGCGGACTCGCTGACGTCCAGAATTCACTATCGTTTTCAGGTGCTCAAACCTGCATCTTGAGGTTTATTGGGTATATACCCTAGTTGCAAGAAGGCGGCAAGTGAGTGAATCCCGATGAGCTTACTCAGGTAAGTGATTCGGGTGAGTGAGCGCAGCCAACACACCTGCAACGTGAAGTATGACGGGTATATACCCTACATAATTCGAGTGTTCAGCTTGATACAGAGAATGTGATGACAATTCGTATTGCGATAAACGGTTTTGGTCGTATTGGCCGCAGCGTGTTACGGGCGCTGTACGAATCCGGACGCCGGGCCGATATTAGCGTGGTGGCGATTAACGAGCTGGCGAGCGCGGAAGGTATGGCGCACCTGCTTAAATATGACACTAGCCATGGACGCTTCGCCTGGGATGTGCGCCAGGATTGCGACCAGCTCTACGTGGGCGATGACGCCATTCTGCTATTGCATCAGCGTGAAATTGAGGGGCTGCCTTGGCGTGCGTTGAGTGTCGACGTGGTGCTTGATTGCAGCGGCGTATATGGCAGTCGTGCGCACGGCGAAGCACATCTGGCCGCCGGTGCGAAGAAGGTGCTGTTTTCTCACCCCGGTGCCAACGATATTGATGCCACCGTGGTGTTTGGCGTCAATCACGATACGTTGAAGCCAGAACACCACATTGTGTCTAGCGCCTCCTGTACCACCAACTGCATTATTCCCATTATTAAATTGCTGGATGAATCGTTCGGCATTGAAAGCGGCACAGTCACCACGATCCACTCTTCGATGAACGATCAGCCGGTGATTGACGCGTACCACAGCGATTTGCGCCGCACCCGCGCGGCCAGCCAGTCCATCATTCCCGTGGATACCAAACTGGCGACAGGCATTACGCGTATCTTCCCGCAGTTTACTGACCGTTTTGAGGCGATTTCGGTACGCGTGCCAACCATCAATGTCACAGCTATTGATTTAAGCGTAACGGTAAGGCAAGTGGTAAATGTTAATGAGATCAATGATCTTTTTCAAAAATCAGCGCATGGAGCATTTCGTGGTATAGTTGACTATACTGAATTACCTCTAGTTTCAGCTGATTTTAATCACGATCCGCACAGTGCCATTGTCGACGGTACGCAGACGCGGGTCAGTGGATCGCACCTGATAAAAACGTTGGTCTGGTGCGACAACGAATGGGGCTTTGCCAATCGTATGCTGGATACAACACGCGCGATGGCAGCCTGCGTTTTTTAGTTATATGCAATTGAATTGTAATTGATTTTAATCTAGATTACACAACTTTATAAGAGAATCAACAAGAGGATTCACCATGTCTGTAATTAAGATGACCGATCTGGATTTGGCGGGTAAACGTGTACTGATTCGTGCGGATCTGAACGTGCCGGTTAAAGAAGGTAAAGTGACGTCTGATGCGCGTATCCGTGCGTCGTTGCTGACCATTGAAATCGCCCTGAAACAAGGCGCGCGTGTCATGGTGACTTCCCACCTGGGACGCCCTACCGAAGGGGAATACAACGAAGAATTCTCCCTGCTTCCGGTTGTTAACTATCTGAAAGATAAAATTTCTTCTCCAGTTCGTCTGGCGAAGGATTATCTGGATGGCGTTGATGTTGCCGAAGGCGAGTTGGTGGTTCTGGAAAACGTTCGCTTCAACAAAGGCGAGAAGAAAGACGACGAAGAGCTGTCGAAGAAATACGCAGCGCTGTGTGACGTGTTCGTCATGGATGCTTTTGGTACGGCGCACCGCGCTCAGGCTTCTACCCACGGGGTAGGCAAGTTTGCTGATATCGCCTGTGCAGGCCCGCTGCTGGCAGACGAACTGGAAGCGTTGGGTAAAGCGCTGAGCAACCCAGAGCGTCCTATGGTGGCTATCGTCGGCGGTTCTAAAGTGTCTACCAAACTGACCGTGTTGGGCTCATTGTCCAAAATCGCTGACCAACTGATCGGCGGCGGCGGCATTGCCAACACCTTCGTGGCGGCACAGGGTCACAACGTGGGCAAATCGCTGTACGAAGCTGATCTGATCCCTGAAGCGAAAAAATTGCTGGAAACCTGTGATATTCCGGTACCGAGCGACGTGCGCGTGGCGACGGAATTCTCCGAAACCGCAACCGCAACCTTGAAGTCTGTTACTGCCATCAAAGATGATGAACAGATTCTGGACCTGGGTGATGTCTCCGCTGAGCGTCTGGCCGATATTCTGAAAAACGCCAAGACTATCCTGTGGAACGGCCCGGTTGGCGTGTTCGAATTCCCGAACTTCCGCAAAGGGACTGAAATCATCGCTCAGGCGATTGCAGACAGCGAAGCGTTCTCCATCGCTGGCGGTGGCGATACGCTGGCCGCGATTGACCTGTTCGGTATTGCAGACAATATTTCTTATATTTCTACCGGCGGCGGTGCTTTCCTGGAGTTCGTGGAAGGTAAAAAACTGCCTGCGGTAGTCATGCTGGAAGAGCGTGCTAAGCAGTAATACCGCTTTGCCGGGGGTGTCACCCGGCAACCCGTTGCTCCCTCTTCGAGTGTGCAACGGTGGGTTCGGACGCTGTGCGTCCGGCCCGTAGTCAATTATCTCAACCCTCCACGGCCAACGAGACGGGACACGTAACATGTCTAAAATTTTTGATTTCGTAAAACCTGGTGTCATCACTGGCGATGACGTTCAGAAAGTTTTCGCAGTAGCAAAGGAAAATGGTTTTGCTCTGCCCGCAGTCAACTGCGTCGGTACTGACTCCGTCAATGCTGTGCTGGAGGCGGCAGCGAAAGTTAGCGCACCGGTTATCGTTCAGTTCTCTAACGGGGGGGCCGCGTTTACAGCGGGTAAAGGCCTGAAAGCGGAAGGTCAGAAAGCCGCTATCCTCGGTGCCATCTCTGGCGCACAACACGTTCACCTGATGGCTGAACACTACGGCATTCCTGTTATCCTGCACACTGACCACTGTGCGAAAAAACTGCTGCCTTGGTTGGATGGCCTGCTGGAAGCCGGTGAAAAACACTTTGCCGCAACCGGCAAACCGCTGTTCTCCTCCCACATGATCGACCTGTCGGAAGAGTCTCTGGAAGAGAACATCGAGATTTGCAGCGAATACCTCAAGCGCATGGCAAAAATCAACATGACGCTGGAAATCGAACTGGGTTGCACCGGCGGTGAAGAAGATGGCGTGGACAATAGCCACCTTGATAACTCAGCACTCTACACCCAGCCGGAAGACGTGGCTTACGCCTACGAAAAATTGCACGCCGTCAGCCCGCGTTTCACCATCGCAGCATCGTTTGGTAACGTGCATGGCGTATACAAACCGGGTAACGTGCAACTGACGCCGAAAATCCTGCACAATTCGCAGGAATATGTCTCCAAGAAATTCAACCTGCCACATAACAGCCTGGACTTCGTGTTCCACGGCGGTTCCGGCTCTACGGCAGAAGAGATCGCCGAAGCGGTGAGCTACGGTGTGATCAAAATGAACATCGACACCGACACCCAATGGGCAACCTGGGAAGGCGTGCTGGCGTATTACAAAAAGAACGAAGGCTACCTGCAAGGTCAGTTGGGTAACCCGGAAGGTGCAGACAAGCCGAACAAGAAGTACTACGATCCGCGCGTTTGGCTGCGTGCTGGCCAGGCAACCATGGTGGCTCGTTTAGAAAAAGCGTTTAAAGAACTGAACACGATCGACGTACTGTAATCTATATTAATAAGTGCATTGATAAGCAATGCATGAAAATAATAGGCTCCTTTTATCAGGAGTCTTAATTTTTTCTGGCCCGCTTTGCGGCCATTTTGGGTGTGAACCATCCCTTTCAAAGGGTGAAATGCAAAAAAAGGGAGAGTGCAAATGGAAGAACTGGATGTGACCGAAAGCCTGAGCCGTATGGGGCAATGGGTGGTCAATAATGAGGCTCTGCTGATTCAGTATGCGGTGAACGTGGTGGCCGCCATTATCATTTTGCTCATCGGCTTGCTGGTGGCGCGTGTGGTATCTAACGGTATCAGCAGAGTGATGGTGGCGCGTGGCATTGATACCACCGTGGCGGATTTTCTCGCTGCATTGGTGCGTTACGGGATTATTGCCTTTACGCTGATTGCAGTATTGAGCCGTATTGGCGTGCAAACCGCATCGGTGATTGCGGTGCTGGGTGCCGCTGGCTTAGCAGTGGGTTTGGCGCTGCAAGGCTCGCTGTCAAACTTCGCGGCGGGTGTACTGTTGGTGATGTTCCGCCCGTTCCGTACCGGTGAGTTTGTCGATTTGTGCGGGGTTTCTGGTACGGTGACGCAGGTGCAGATCTTCTCCACTACGATGCATACGCCGGATGGTAAAATCATCGTTGTTCCCAATGGGAAAATCATTGCCGGAAACATCATTAACAGCAGTCGTGAGCCGGACAGACGCAACGAAATTATCGTTGGCGTGGCCTATGATGCTGATATTGACCAGGTCAAAACGGTGCTGGGGGATGTCGTCGCGGCTGATAAGCGCATCCAGCATGAGCGTGGTGTCACCATCCGTTTGAATGAAATGGCCGCATCATCACTGAATTTTGTCGTATGGGTCTGGACGAGCAACGGTGATGCCATGGCGGTGAAATGGGATCTGTTAGAAAGTTTTAAACGGGCGTTGGATGAGCACCAGATCGGCATTCCTTATCCGCAAATGGATGTGCATTTGCACCAACACCCGTCAACATCAACCAAGGCGTAATTTTCGTTAGTCCTTTTTAGGCATCCGATGCTAAGCGCACGGATGCCTAAACGCTTTCACTCGAAAAGCAAAAAAACAGCCAGCGTATCGACCTACACTAACCGTCGTTATTGGTTGATATGTGTCGCGTTATGAAACTTGATAAAACTCTGGGTCGTGTATTCAATGAGTGATGTGAGCCTGTTTAAGATTTTGTGTAAATGCCTTTCCTCAGAAGTGACCGTCAAAGCGGTCACCGAACTCGATAACAAAGCGACTCATTGCCATACGCCAGTCCTGTAAGGGCATCGTCCATTTCTGTGATGCCGCCTGGATTGCCGGCCATACGACCTTCTTTACCGAGTCATCAGTCGGGAACACCTTGCGTTTCTTGATTGCATGCCGGATCACGCTGTTCAGTGATTCTATAGCGTTCGTCGTGTAGATTACCTTGCGAAGTTCCTGCGGGTACGAGAAGAATGTCGACAGGTTGGCCCAG
>NZ_JAHWCO010000507.1:0-1142 GCF_020054415.1 Candidatus Symbiopectobacterium sp.
ATCCGAGCGTCTTGCGATTGAGCCGTTGCAATCGGTTACGCAGTGTCAGATGTGCACGCTCAATACGCTGTGTATACAGCTTTCCAACAATGTGTTTTGCTTTTGGAAGTTCGTCGTTGTAAGCCCTGTAGCCATCCGTGTTTGCATGACTGACGACGGTAACGCTGATGGTCACTTTTGCCATAACCGTGTTTTTTCACAGAAGATGTCTGTTCACAAAACGGGCATCTTACATCAACTTTAGCCACTGTATTCCACATCCAAAACCGGACATTTCACACTGCAATCAACATATTGAATACACGACAAAAATCAGGTATAAGGTCGATGTCTAAGATTCTCATTGCATTTGAGAATAAGATTATCCCATGGAGGTTGTTCTACATGCTTGATTTACTAAAAAGTATCCCTTTGGTTGATGGTATATCCAAGCCTAATAGTAAAGGAGAAATCGCGATGAAAATAGCGGATCTCTCTGCGAAAGGCTATTCATGCAATCTCTACTGGATTCTGGCAATACATCTTGTTGACTCTTGTGATTTTTCATTGGAAATATTGTGTTATGTTTCATGTTTGTTGGGGGGACATCATGACATTCACGATTTTTCCTGCTATATCTCCGATGAGAAAAGTTGGCTGTGTTGTGTCTATGATAAGAAAATATCTGCCGAAGTGATGGCAAAAGAAATAGAGATTCATGTGGCGCTAACACGTTATTTTAGATACCTCATTTTGAGTAAACAACACCCATGGGTCGTGTGTTCAATGGGTTGATGTAGCATCAAACGTAGTACTCGCGTTAGATGTAAGTACCGATGATCCTGTCGTGCATTTCGGATGATTTTGAATATCCGAGCGTCTTGCGATTGAGCCGTTGCAATCGGTTACGCAGTGTCAGATGTGCACGCTCAATACGATGTGTATACAACTTGCTAACAATGTGTTTTACTTTTGGAAGTTCGTCGTTGTAAGCCCTGTAGCCATCCGTGTTTGCATGACTGACGAGGCTTTGTTGAATAAATAGATATTATGCTGCGTAGCCATAAAGGCTGCGGATTCCCTTGACGTAAAATCAGTATGTTAAATCCAGAGCGTGGTGATGCATCCCGGAGCGATCAGCATTTTAATCCAAAACAGGCGTG
>NZ_JAHWCO010000687.1:0-2000 GCF_020054415.1 Candidatus Symbiopectobacterium sp.
TTCCATGCCAGTTTTGGTAGAAAATGTTTGTCATCTCAGGTGTACACTTTTCTCATGAGGCCTAACTGCATGATTTTACGTTGCGACGATCCGTCGTTTCACTGGGCTGCCAGCATAAAATCTATTTATTCAACAAAGCCCCTTATTGACACTGCGTGATGTACACGTTCGTTTCCCGGCAAAGCGTAACTGGCGTGGCAACGTGGTTGAGCAAGTCCATGCGCTTAATGGCATCGATCTGACGATTAACGATGGTGAAACCCTAGGAGTGGTCGGAGAGTCCGGCTGCGGGAAAAGCACCTTGTCACAGGTATTGATGGGGATGTTAGTGCCTTCACAGGGCGAGTGCGTGCGGCCGCGTTCACCAGGCTCATGGCTGGCAAACGGGATGCAAATGGTGTTTCAGGACCCTCTGTCATCGCTCGATCCGCGACTGCCCGTGTGGAGCACTATCGCCTAACCGGTCTGGTTGCAGGGGCACGGCAGTGAAACGGAACGCAGAGCGCTAGCCGGCGAGTTGGCGACGTTGGTCAGCATTCGTCATGAGTATCTTGACCGTTTGCCCCATGCGTTTTCCGGCAGTCAGCGCCAGCGTATCGCCATTGCGCGCGCTTTCAGCGCAGCCGGATATCATTTTATTGGACGAACCCACGTCAGCGTTGGATATTTCTGTTCAGGTACAAATTCTGAATTTACTAGTGATGCTACAGCGACAGCGTAAGCTTACCTACGTGCTGATATCACATAATATTTCGGTTATCCGTCACATGAGCGATCATGTAGCCGTCATGTATTTAGTGCAAATCGTTGAATTGGGCACGGCGCACAGTGTCCTGAACCAGCCGCGCCATCCCTATACCCGTTTGTTGCTGGAGTCGGTTCCTCAGCTTGACAGGCAGTCGTTGCAACAGGCCTGAGAAGAGATGAAAACGGGCGAATTACCCAGTAATCGACGGTTACCTCAGGGCTGCTTTTTTCGAGAACGTTGCCTTTATGCGGGCGTTGATTGTGGGCAGCACCAATTACTGACACTGCTAAATGAAACTGATGGCGTACGCTGTTGGCGTACGATCGGAGGCTTGTGAGAATATTCCTATTTTCGAGAGTTCAAAGAAAAGAATAGCAAGCCATTTTTTTCTATGGGGTAAAAACATGAGGAAAAGCTTCCCGAAGATCAACCGTTATGCATACCGGAGATAACGTTCGCTGCGAAGCATATAGCATTAATGTGACAGGATAGTGAATTTTTAGCCTTGACCTTCGTGCCCAGAATCGCTATTGATACCCTGTGGGTGCTCGAAAAGCAGTCACTGTTTTCTTTCCACCAGATGAACAATGAGGGAAATGAGGCATGAAGAGACAGAAACGAGATCGTTTGGAACGGGCGCAATCGCGCGGCTATCAAGCAGGACTTTCCGGAAAGTCAAAGGAACTTTGTCCTTATCAATCTATTAATGCCCGATCTGAATGGTTGGGAGGCTGGCGGCAAGCCATGGAGGACAGGGCGGTTACCGCGTAGTCTCCTTTTGTACCGGTGCCTATTGTACCGGTCTCATTGATTTGTCCTTAATGACCTCCGCACATTTGCGGAGGTTTTTGCTTTTAAAGCAATCCACAGGATATACAACGTGTCGTGCAGCGAAGCGTAATAAGTCAAAGCGCACAGAGAGAAGACGTTTTGTCGCATAGAGATGAATCAACAGTATACCATTAAACGAAAAGCAGAGCAGTTGGCTATCACTTCAATCAAGCCGATTTTTAGCGTCGCATCAACTGCAAGGCGAAAGAAAGGTTAACTGGATTGATAAAACAATATTATGTAAGCGCAGCTACGGCAGTGAATGTATTTTTTTGTAGGAGCCTGTACACGAGATTGTGTAATTGCCTGATTTTGATATGTTCAATCCAACATCAAAAGCAGGTTACTTTATGGACGAAAAACAGTTACAGGCTCTGGCTAACGAGCTGGCCAAAAATCTCAAAACCCCTGACGATCTCAA
>NZ_JAHWCO010000354.1:0-1452 GCF_020054415.1 Candidatus Symbiopectobacterium sp.
GCTCAGGTGGGTGAAGCCATGGCCATGGTCAAAGCGCTTAACCGGATCACGCTATTAGGAATGCCGAACAGTATTCGCATCACGTAACAATCGACCCGCATGGGGCGCAGTCGTACAAGTTCTGATTTATTCAACAAAGCCCAACCTGACTACCATCGTGACGCGACAGCTTAACCAGACTATCGCTGACAATCAGCGTACCATCTGCCAGCATAAACGCATTTGGGCCAATGCCCGGCGCACTCATCAGACGTAGACGCAGCGGGGTGCGCGCCTGACGCATCTCCGGCGGTTGCGCCTGCTCAAACAGGCGCTGCAACGCTTTCTGCCGCGCTTCAGGAAGGGTTGAAGGCTCTAGTTCGGTTCGCTCCAGCACAGCAAGCGTATGCTCCCCCAGTTGCTGCTCCACGGCGGTGGGGATATGCAACGCGACTGTGTTACTCAGCCAAGGCAGCACCACATACACATAGCTGAGCGCCACCAACACCGTCGCCAGCAGGGCAAACAGCGCGCCCCGTTTGTACTTATTCTAGCCGATACACCAGGCTAGGAGACTTATGCTGCGCCACCTAGGCACGAAACACAGCATTATCAGCAGGACGAAAGCGTCCGCCATCAGGGAAGGTCAACGTCAACGGTATCGACCCTAACGCTTGTGAGACCTCAACGTGCGCCAACATAAACGCCTGTGAGCCTGCGTCGTGGCGCGCCAGTACCAACGAGGCATCCAGCTCGCCAAGCGTCACGCGTGCCGCCTCCTGTACGGCACGCCCCGGACACTGATAGAATCCCTAGATAATCATCAGGTCGCCTTAGATGCCCACGTCAAGATCCAGCGCGCTGACAGCCTCTTCCGCCACCGCCGAACGCGCGGTATCACTGTGCGCCTGTACGTTCAGCAGAGAAAGATCACCGCTCACTTGCGTGGCATTCGCCATAAAGCGCGCATAGCGCACCTGTGCTACCGGCGCGGCCAGCCCCAAAGAAAATAGCGTAATCAGCGTATTGGTGAACAACAGCATCAGGTAAGCGCCCAATTGCAGGTCGTGTATTCAATATGTTGATGGCTTTGTTGAATAATAGGTAATCATGCTGTTTTTCCATGCCAGTTTTGGTTGAAAATGCTTGTCATCTCAGGTGTACAGTTTTCTCATGAGGTCTAACTGCATGATTTTGCGTTGCTAGGATCCGTCGTTTCACTGGGCTGCCAGCATAAAATCTATTTATTCAACAAAGCCTCCCACCTGCAAAAAACATTAAGAGAGCAGAAATGAGTGCCTTAAAGACGCGGCTAAGTGCCGTCATTCTCGGGCTCATACTGGCCGGCGCTCCCGCATCGGTTATTCTTGACCGATTTCTTGATGAAAAAGAGGGCAACCATTTAATTGCATACCCAGATGGTGGTGGTGTATGGACGATTTGCGGTGGTGTAACGCGGGTAGATGGCAAGCC
>NZ_JAHWCO010000095.1:0-1515 GCF_020054415.1 Candidatus Symbiopectobacterium sp.
CTATCACCGGCGCTCAGTGGCTGAAACGGCCATGTTCCGGTTCAAAAGGCTTCTGGGTGGTCATCTAAGTCTGAGAGACTACGATGCTCAGGTGGGTGAAGCCATGTCCATGGTCAAAGCGCTTAACCGGATCACGCTATCAGGAATGCCGAACAGTATTCGCATCACGTAACAATCTACCCGTATGGGGCGTAGTCGTTACAAGTTCTGATTTATTCAACAAAGCCTCGTCAGTCATGCAAACACGGATGGCTACAGGGCTTACAACGACGAACTTCCAAAAGTAAAACACATTGTTAGCAAGCTGTATACACAGCGTATTGAGCGTACTCATCTGACACTGCGTAACCGATTGCAACGGCTCAATCGCAAGACTCTCGGATATTCAAAATCATCCGAAATGCACGATAGGATCATCGGTACTTACATAGAACGCGAGTACTACGTTTGATGCTACATCAACCCATTGAATACACGACCTGCTCATGAAGAATTGGACTTTATCTGTATTAGTCGCGACTAGATCTGACACTGGACCTTGAAAGGTTGAGAGTTACCGGTTTTGATATGGGTGTCTAATCCTTAAACAAAACGCGAGGTAACTCTCATGCTTCGTACTAACAATCCCATTATCAAACACAAAGCCGGCCTGCTCAATCTCGCCGAAGAACTCGGTAACGTATCAAAAGCCTACAAGATCATGGGCGTGTCACGCGATACATTTTACCGTTATCAGAAACTGGCTGCTGAAGGCGGCATTGATGCGCTGGTTAACCAGAACCGCCGGGTTCCGAACCTGAAGAACCGCGCCGACGAAGCCACTGAACGCGCGGTTGTTGATTATGCTATTGAGTTCCCGCCCCATGGGCAGCACCGGACTAGTAATGAGCTGCGTAAAAAAGGCGTATTTATCTCCGGCAGCGGTGTGCGCTTGTAGCCGCGAAAATTGTTTGATACTGATTTGAAGGGTATTTGATTCGCGGTGATACCCCTCCGGCGCATATCAAATACCTTCCAAACCAGCGCAACTTTCAACCGATAAAACCATCTCTAACCTTCCATGTTTCCTTCCACTGGACTGTCAGATCCCACCGAGTTAGTGTGCGTCGCACTACAGGCCTGTAGGTTTCTTAGTCGCTTAGAAGGAATTGACCATGAACTTTTATCAGATTCGCCAGACCATGACTGACGATGCGTATGACGTTATCTCAGCTTTCGGTCAGACGGCCTCACTGACCCTACAGGCCATCGCCTACATGACTGGACAACGGGAACACGCCACCCGCTTCATACTTGAGCAAATGGCGGTATTTGATGTAGCCGTCGAAAATAACGGCCTGTGGTGCCTTTCAGAAGGGTTTAAAGCCTCGATGCGGCTTTGTTGAATAAATAGATTTTATGCTGGCAGCCCAGCGAAACGACGGATCCTCGCAACGTAAAATCATGCAGTTAGGCATCATGAGAAAAGTGTACACCTGAGATGACAAGCATTTTCAACCAAAACTGGCATGGAAA
>NZ_JAHWCO010000428.1:0-4159 GCF_020054415.1 Candidatus Symbiopectobacterium sp.
CCATGCCAGTTTTGGTTGAAAATGCTTGTCATCTCAGGTGTACACTTTTCTCATGAGGCCTAACTGCATGATTTTACGTTGCGAGGATCCGTCGTTTCGCTGGGCTGCCAGCATAAAATCTATTTATTCAACAAAGCCATTTTGTTTTGCCATGGAGACCTGATTTTGAAACAACTGTGGTGATCTGCTCCGATGATTACCCAAAAGTTCTATTTATTCAACAAAGCCGTTTCCCCGGGGAAAGTACAAAAGACTATAATAATATTACCCTACCTTTTCTAAAGTCATTAGATGAGGATATGCTTTGTTTTCCTGGTCATGGAGATGAAGGCACGCTTAAGGAGATATTTCATGATTTTTGACTTTTCTAAATATTCTGACAATACTGCCGTCGTTACTGAGCAAGGTAATACAGTATCTTATCGAGAGATTGATGAAATTTGCTCCAGACTTGCTCAGAATGTAAAAAAAAGATCATTGATATTTAACTTGAGTGCTAACTGTATGGGGTCATTAATCGGATATTTGATGGCATTAAAGTATGGCCATGTATCATTAATGCTCAGTGAGGATATTAACGAGAAACAAATTAATAATTATATATCAATTTATCAGCCTGAATATATATATGTTCATCAAGCTCTATCTGGCCGATTCTCCTATCCTGTCATTTATACAGCACATGAATATTCGTTGTTAAGCGTCTCCAAGAAACAAACAGATATGCATGATGAATTGGCATTGCTGCTGACCACATCAGGCTCAACGGGGAGTCCAAAATTAGTACGACAAAGTTATAATAATTTGGCAGCTAATACTGCATCTATTGTTGAATATCTCAATATTACTGCCTCTGAACGGGCTATTACGTCATTGCCCATGAATTATACGTATGGGCTTTCGGTCATTAATTCTCATTTAAGTCGTGGTGCCAGTTTATTTCTTACGAAAGCGACTGTGATGCAGAGAGACTTTTGGGCTCAGATGACACAATATAGCATTACGTCTTTAGCTGGCGTCCCTTTCACTTATGAGATGTTGAAAAGACTCCGTTTCACATCATTAGCATTGCCTGATTTAAAAACGCTGACGCAAGCAGGGGGAAAATTGTCTCCTGATTTGCACCGTGTCTTCGCGCATTATGCGAAGGATAACAATAAATATTTTGTTGTAATGTACGGTGCTGCTGAAGCAACGGCTCGTATGGCGTACCTACCCTCTGATAAAGCTATCGATAAATGTGGCAGTATAGGTAAAGCTATCCCCGGCGGAGAATTTGCACTTTGTGATGAACGAGGAAACCTTATTGCCCAAGAGGGCGAGGTTGGTGAGCTGATTTATTGGGGAGACAATGTTGTATTAGGTTATGCGGAATGCCGTGAGGATCTTCAAAAGGGAAATGAATTTCAAGGTCGCCTTTCTACCGGTGATATGGCTCGCTTTGACAGTGAAGGATACTATTATGTTGTTGGACGGAAAAAACGGTTCCTCAAAATTTTTGGCAATCGAGTCGGTTTAGATGAGGTTGAAGTACAACTTCGTGACGCTTTTCCTGATATTCACTGTGCGTGCGCCGGCATTGATGACAAAATGTATGTATTTATTACGGATGATAGTGTTAGCGCCCAAGTCAAGCGTTTCTTGGTTGAGCAGACCCAACTGAATCATATCGCCTTCAAGATTATCACGCTCGACAGCATTCCAAAAAATGGAGCCGGAAAAACGCTCTACTCACAACTGGAAGCATATTATAATGCAATATGATGATATTCTTCACTCTTTGCCTTACTCACTTAATAGAGAAGAAAAGCGCACTTTGATTTTGCAGCGTTTATCCGATCTGACGGCGCACCATTATGCGCATTGTTTGGCTTATCATCGCATTTTGAATGGTTTGAACCTGGCACAGGTAAATTATCAGGCAGTTGAAGATATTCCTTTTATTCCTGTTTATTTATTCAAAGAGATGGCGCTTTCCAGCGTTTCTTCGGACCAGATCGTAAAAACCATAACATCCTCTGGAACTACGGGACAACGCGTTTCCAAGATCTTTCTGAATAAAGCAACGGCTGCTAATCAACAAAAGACTTTAGTAAAGATTGTTAATGATTTTATTGGCCCATCGCGATTGCCATTGTTGATTATCGATTCTCCATCGGTCATGAAAGATCGTCGACTTTTTTCGGCCCGTGGAGCCGGTATCCTCGGTTTTTCGATTTTTGGTACTGATAGAACCTATGCGTTGGACGATAATATGGAGTTAGATTTTCCAACAATCTATGCTTTTCTGGATAAGCATCGTGGTAAACCTATCTTGCTGTTCGGTTTTACATTTATGGTATGGCAGCATTTCTATAAGCAGCTGCTTGCAAACGATAAAAAAATAGATCTCTCCTCTTGCATATTAATCCATGGTGGCGGTTGGAAAAAATTACAGTCTGAGGCAGTCTCTCCAGCTGGATTTGTTGCTGCATTGAATCAAGTTTGTGGCATACAACGCGTCCACGATTATTATGGGATGGTTGAACAAACCGGCTGTATCTACATGCAATGTGAAGAAGGCCATCTGCATGCCAGTATTTTCTCCGATATTATTATTCGCAATCACAACGATTTTTCGGTATGTGCTGAGGGAGAGCCGGGCATTATTCAGGTGCTGTCTCTGATCCCAGAATCATATCCTGGACACTCTCTTCTCACCGAAGATCGGGGAATCATATTGGGAGAAGACAATTGCCACTGTGGTCGTAAGGGCAAATACTTCAAGATTCTTGGGCGTTTAAAAAATGCTGAACTGCGAGGATGTAGTGATACCTATGCAGCACAATTTTGAGAACACATCTTTTTTGGTGGGGAATATCACTGCACTCCAGCAGATGAATAGTGTGTGCGCGCACTCCCTGTTTGATGAAGAAATCATCGATTTTTTGAACAGTCTGGCAAAACGCTTATTCCTTAATACATTAGCAAAAACCTACCCTGATGTGATTAGTTTTGCTTTTTGGTGCCGCAAGAGTTCTGTATTGGGCATGAAACAGGGATATCCTGATTTGTCGACCCGTTGTGGGCGTGGTGTCGCATTTCATATTGCCCCCTCTAACGTTGCCGTCAACTTCGCCTACTCGCTGGTTGCAGGGCTGTTGAGTGGCAATGCGAATGTTGTCAGGGTGCCATCGCGTGATTTTCAGCAGGTAGAGATCATTTGTCACGAAATAAAGATGGCATTGCAAGAGCATCCGCAGGTTTCACCTTATATTTGCCTGATACGTTACGAGCGTGATAAAGCAACTAATGATTGGCTTTCTGCACGTTGTCATAGCAGGTTGATCTGGGGAGGTGACGCCACGATCATGGCGCTCCGCGAATCACCTATGCCAGCGCGAAGCATCGATATTACCTTCGCAAATCGTTATTCTTTTGCATTGGTGGATGCGGCTCATTATTTGTCAGTACCGGATAAACGTGCTGTGGCTGAACATTTTTATAATGATACTTTCTTGACGGATCAAAATGCCTGCACTTCGCCAGGGTTAATTATCTGGTTAGGTCGCGATGATGAGGTGAACTCGGCACGTGCGACGTTTTGGGCTGAATTTGAAGCATTTTCTCAGGAGAGATATATCCTTCAGGAAGCTGTTGCTATCAAAAAATTGACTCAGTTTTGCCTGTTGAGTAGTGCACGTGAAGGGGTAACGAAAGTATCTGGGGATAGAAATCTGGTTTATCGTGTCCAGTTGGACTCCCTGGATGAAGAAACGATGAGCTTCACTGGCGCTGGTGGCTATTTTATGGAGTATCTGGCGCATGATATAAGTGAAATATATCCTGTGTGTGATGAGCGCTGTCAGACAATCTCTGTGTTGGGAATAACCAATAACACGCTTGCTACCTTTCTTTCTCAGTATCACCCCAAAGGGGTCGATCGTATTGTTCCTATGGGAAGAAGTATGGACTTCAGTTTACAATGGGATGGTTATGATCTGATTTACACGCTCTCACGGACCATCAATCTTACACTGGCTTTGTTGAATAAATAGATTTTATGCTGGCAGCCCAGTGAAACGACGGATCCTCGCAACGTAAAATAATGCAGTTAGGCCTCATGAGAAAAGTGTACACCTGAGATGACAAGCATTTTCAACCAAAACTGGCATGGAAA